>JAYUZN010000196.1:0-3499 GCA_043751755.1 Bacteroidota bacterium
CTTTTTTATGAGCCATTTGTTGCTTATTTGCCTCAAAATCATGCCCTAAGAAAGAAAAAACTCATTGCACAAAGCGATTTGCAGCACGAGAAATTGCTCTTAATGGAAGAAGGGCATTGTTTGCGAGGGCAGGTCTTGTCTTTTTGCAAATATAAAACGGAGCAAGCGGACACGAATTTGCGCTATGAGGCGGGAAGTATCGAAACACTCAAAAAATTGGTGGATAGAAATATGGGTATGACCATTTTGCCCGAACTTGCCATTATGGAGATGGACGAGGATAGTTTGGAAAATGTGCATTATTTTGATTCGCCAGAGCCAAGACGGGAGATAGGCATGGTTTATATGCGTTCACAGCTCAAAGCAAAACTCATGGAAGCCTTAGCAAAGGCAATTAAAGCGGCTTTACCAGAAAAATTTCGTTAATTTCGCGCAGATTTTCGCAGATGATAGACGCAGATTTCACGCAGATTAAGAAAAATTTGCGAAAATCTGCGGTTAAATCTGCGAAAATCTGCGCGAAACAAAACAACCACTCGTATGAAAAACTCATTCTTCTTATCCTTTCTGTTAATTTTTTCTACCCTCCCTGCACAAGAAGGAAAATGGGCAGAGAAATATAACAATGTATTTCCTTTTGCAAAAAACAATCATACTTGGTGTTATGTCCAAAAAGGGAAGTATTTTGGGGCAGTTACCCAACAAGGCAAAGAAATCCTGCCGCCTATCTATACAAACCTTGTAATCAATGAATTAGGGGCAGTTATTGTATTGGAAAAAGAAGGAAAATGGGGTACATTCAGCCCACAAGGTAAGGAAGGTGCGCCGTTTATGTATCAAGAAATCCTCTTTGACAAGGATAGGTATGGCTTGTGCAAACGCAATGACAAATGGGGCTATATGGACACAGAGGGAGAGGAGACGATTCCGCCGCAATACGAAGGCGCAACAATGATACATAATGAGCGGGCTTCTGTAAAGATGGGTGGAAAATGGGCAATTATCAATCGGCAAGGGGAGTTTATAACGCCTTTTAGCTATGATAAAGTAGAGAATTTTGAGCAATTTCATGCAAAAGTGAAGTATAAAGGCGGCTATGGCGTGGTAGATACGGCAGGAAAATGGCTTATTTCGCCTATGTATGAGGAAATGGAACAAAATCAACAGCTTTTTTCTGTCCAAAAAAATGGAAAATGGGGCTTTATTAACTTAAAAGGCGAAGAAATAATCCCTTTTGAATATGAATATGCAAACATCGGCAGTTTATGGACAAAAGCAGGCTTGATTGCCGTTTCTCAACAAGGAAAATGGGGCTATTTTAACCCTTCAGGAATGTTAGTAGTGCCTTTTGAATATGCGGAAGTATTGACTTTTTATGACAAATTGGCCCCTGTTCGCAAAGAGAATAAATGGGGATTTGTAGATAACACAGGAACGCTTGCGATTCCTTTTAAATACGATTCTTTATATGGCACTTGTTGGGGGGCTGATTGGACGGGCGCGAAACGGGACGGAAAATGGACGCTTATAAGTCCTGATGGGGTGGAGTTGATGCCGCCCACTTACGAACAGGTAGAATGTATCTTGGACGAAGACCCTGCGCGGGTCCGCCTCAATGGTAAATGGGGCTATATCAATAGTTTGGGGGAAGTTGTCATTCCTTGTATCTATGACGAGGCAAGAAAATTTTTGAATGATAAGGGCTTATTTGAAGTAAAAAAAGACGGAAAAACCTTGTTTTTGACCAAAAGAGGGCGGGAGGTAAAATGAGGTTAGCCGCTTCGAGGGTCTGCGACCACTCGAAGGGCTAACACAATTTCTATTTCATTTCTGTTTCTACCTTCCTTGCGGGCATCGGTTCAGATTCTGTTCTTACAGGCACATTTACCGGAATTTGCATCTTGTAAGGTTCCGCAACTGTTCTTGCTTTTGGGAGATGTTTGCTTGCTTGCATTTCGCCAAAACGTTTTGCCGCTTCTACCGAAATGTTGTTAGAAGGACCAAATTCTCCTTTATCCAAAGCTGTTACAAAAGCAGCTTGTTCTTCATCACTGGCTTTTGGATTCGCTTTAATGTAAGCTTCTTTAGCCGCTTTCATTTCTGCTACAAAAGTTCTCATTTCATTGACATCTGTTGGGGTAGGAGGCACATCTTTTGCTTTTGCCAAATTATTTTCAAAAGGCTGTTGTGCATCTACGCCAAAACGGTGGTCTTGATAGAAACGGCGTTTTGCCATTACTCTGTAAGAGAAAGCAATATTGGTATTTCCGCCTTGTTTTTCTGTAACTGTAAAGCCTTTGCCATCTGCATCTGCTGTGAAAAATAAGCCTTTGCTATCGCCTTGTTCTTGCAGAAATACATGGAAAGGATGCGTTTCATCAATGAAAACGGTTTCCATAAACATCTTCTCTAAAGCAATGTGAGCTTGTCCATTCACTAATTTGGCTGCCCCCAAATCTTCAAACCATATTTCAGGGCTTTCTGTACAATATAACATTTGATTACCTTGAGTAGTAGGAACAGAAGCTGCTTTTGCGCCCGTAACCGTCATTTTACCTACCCCATAGATAGCAAAAGCACCTGCACCCCCGCTTGTTTGGTTAAAATATCCCCCTACTCCTGTACCAAAATTACAAGTTCCGAGTACCCCAAAGTCTCTTGTAGAAGGCATATCAGTATAAGCAGATGCCCATGCCAAGCCAAAAACAGAGGCTCCCCACAAAGAATAGTCTCCTACTACTCCGATTTCGTTCGAGCTGGAGTTGATAGAAACGCCACTTACCCCTGCCGAACCTAAGCCCGTAGAACCACATTCTCCACGTACTCCATAAGAATTTATGCCAGCAGAAACATTGCTATTTACCCCATAAATAACGGGAATATTATCCCCATCAGAAACAACATGAAGGCGCGCAGTTGGGGCAGTTGTACCCATTCCCACGTATCCATCACTTTTTCTAATATTGAGGGAATTCCAGCCTACTACATTTGACCAAAAACCAAATTGTGTGGTACTGATATTTCCCATAAAGCAGTCTGTCAAGTCGCTCAACCACATACCACCGTCTGTGGAATTTGTCCAGATACGTCCTGTGGTGCGGATATCTACATTTGCGCCGCCAGCCCCTGCAACATCTAAGCGATAGGCAGGACCTGTATTGCCTATCCCTACATTTCCTGTACTGCTGATTCTCATTCTTTCGGAAGCAAAATTAGTCCCATCTGTAGCTGTATAAAAGGTCAAACGTCCCGGTACATCTCCTGCACCAGTGGCAGCATCAGTATAAGCAAATATACCCGCAGATTCTCCATAATTAGCCCCATCATACGCATAAAATAAGAGTGCGCCTATAGAGGTATTATTATTTACAATCGTAGGGGCAGCCCCTGTACCATTCGCACGCTGAATAACGTGATAAGAATCATTGCCATATACTCTCGATACATAGTCTAATTGTGCGCCACCTGCTACCATATCCAATTTAGGGAAAATACCTGC
>JAYUZN010000197.1:0-6636 GCA_043751755.1 Bacteroidota bacterium
CCTTAGTCCAGCAAATTCGGATTTATTAATTCAGACATTTTTTTATACAGCTCTTGAATCTCTGGCTTATCTGCTAACAACGCCAAATGCTTGTCAATCGTAGTTGTATCGCCTCTGATAGCAGGACCTGTCTGCGTATTTTGGGGCAGAAAAGCAAAAACTTTGGCTATATGCTCCCGCATAAGCGGCTCATAAATGTTGAAAGACATGCTGGGTGGCAGGATTTCTTGTGCAGTGCGAAACAAAAAATTAGAGAAATTGCAGGCTATAACAGCTCCCAAATGCACATTTAAACGGGTATAAGAGTTGGCAAGATAGCTTTGGTTAGAGAGATGTTGAGCCAATATTTCTGCAACCTCCGCAGCTTTTCCTTTTCCTTCGTAGAAAAAAGGGACTTCTTTGAGGGAAACCATTTTGTCTGGCGTAAAAATCTGCAAAGGATACAAAACGCCAATATCTGCCCCTGCTGCGGCAAGAGCTTCTATGTCTATGCTTCCAGAAGTATGAAAAAGGAGGCAGTTTTTCCCTGCAAACAAAGGGGCAATTTCGCTAATAGCTGCATCACTCACGCACAAGATAACCGCTTCTGTATCAGCGTGTAAGTCGTCTATATTGGTAGAAAAAAAAGGGATATGAAAGGCATTTGCATAGCTTTCTACTTTCTCGATAGACCGCCCAATCAGTTGCAAAACGTCAAAACCTGCGGCTTGTAAATTGGGAATGAGGCTGTAGGCTAAACGACCTGTGCCAAAAAGGGTAATTTTCATACGCAAAAGTTGTTTTTATAGCCACGAATTGCACGAATTTTCACGAATTAACAGCCCTAATTCGTGAAAATTCGCGGCAAATGCATAAGTCCTAATGTAGTTAAAAATCGGTGTCCACCCCTACTCATCTAACAACTCTGTTTCCAAAATATGGCGGAACTTGCGCAAAATGGAAATAATTTGTAGCAAAACAGCTTTTTTGGTACAATCAAAGCCTTCCGAAACGCAATAGCTTTTGCCTTCCAAAATGACAAAAGTCCAATACTTCCCGATAATTTCGCAGCCATAAATGGGCTTTTCATTCGCATTTTCGTGCTGCGCAATGAGCATCGCCTCCAATAGTTGCGACATAGAATCTCCACTTGGTTTCTTATGAGGTTTGTATTCTTGAAAATGAAAAAAGGGTTTTTCAGGCATATCAAAAATGCCCGTAGCCACCATAAAATCCGACTTTGTGCAGAGATAATGCCCTTCTACGGTAGCAAAAATGGTCTTTTCAAAAAAAGTAAGGATTCGGTCGCTGTCCTCTAAATAGGCTAAGGGCAGTATTCCGCTAATGAACTTCATTTTCAAATCTTCTTCGCTCCACTTGCGCACATTTTTGGCAGCTTTGGCGAACAGAACCTCAAAGGTATGCTGTTCAAATATATCAAAAATAGGGGCTTCGACCGCAAGCCATTCTTGCATCTTTGGGCTTTCTTCGGTGCTAATATTTTGCAAGCGAAATGTTTTCACTAATTCCGCTTCTGTATAGGATTTCGATTTTTCTTTTGCCATAATAAATGTGTTTGTCAATGTTTGCACAAAAATACGAAATATTTGTATTTGCCTGACAATTTTTGTCAAATAGGACTTAATAGGCTTGCACACAAGGGCTAATTTTCAACTATCAGTTGCTTGTTACTTCCCAAACTTGCGCAACGAAATTCGTTTTATTGGCGACTTCCATGTCATCGCCTTTGGGTTTTATCACATAAAAACCTTTTTTTATGGCATACTCTTCCACCTCTTTTCCTACTATCATTCCTGCAACTGCCCCAAATATCTTCGTGCCTTTGATGAGACGATGCCCAATACCTTGCAGTTTCTCCATGCGTTTTATGTGTTTATTTATATCTTCAGTTCTGAGCGTATTTTTCACTTCTACCACCACCGAATATATCGTATTTACTAACAACAAATCCATTTCTACCAGATGTTGCCCATTTTCCTTGATTATCACACGTGGGTAAATCTCCTTCAACTCTATGCCTTTTTCCGAAAATAGTTCCAAGATTTTAGGGCGCACCTGCGCTTCTGCAAATCGCCCAAGCGTATCCGTTACGTCTGCTACTTGTTTCGCTAATTGTTTAAGTTCTTTGTCCGTTTTCTGCGCCATTTGTTTAAGTTCTTTGTCCGTTTTTTCGGTCAGCGTTTTGATATATACGCCTAATTCGGCAATTTCTTTGCCTGTTTGGGCAATTTGCTTGTCGGTTTGGGCAGATTGCTCCCGCAATGCCGCAATTTCTTTGCTTGTTTCGGCAATTTGCTTGTCTGTTTCGGCAGATTTTTTCCGCATTTCGGCAAATTGCTCGCGTGTTTCGGCAGATTGTTCGCGTATTTCGGCAAATTGCGCACGAGATTCGGCAAACCAAGCCATCATTTCTTGATATGTTATCGGTGGTAAATTCATGTTTTTAATTAGATTATTAAATTAAGCCACAAATATACAAAAAAATACCCGCTTTAAAGAAATCGGAGCTGACAAAACGCAAATATCTCTCGTTTTACCGCAAAGTTCGCAAAGGAACCGCAAAGAACGCAAAGGAATAACTCAAAATTACCCACTTTGCGTCCTTTGCGTCGGCTTTCTTTGCGAACTTTGCGGTTTTTAGGCTCAAAAGCCGGAAAATCCACCTCTTTTTTCTTTACAGTAGGAAATCTCCTACATAAATTTGCTGGCTTGCTTCCTATTTCTCCCTAAAAAACACATTTATCGGCACACCTTTGAAGTCAAAATGCTCGCGCAACTGATTTTCCAAATAGCGTTTGTAGGATTCTACAATGTATTTGGGGTGATTGCAGAAAAACAGGAAGGTCGGAACGCCTGCAGGAATCTGCGTTACGTATTTGATGTGAATGATGCGCCCACGCTCGGCAGGCGGGTGATGCTTCGCTACGGCTGCAAGCATTACGTCATTTAGCTCACTTGTCGGGATTTTGCGGGATTTGCTTGCCTCTACTGCGATTGCAAGCTCCAATACTTTGAGGATACGCTGCTTTTCGGTCATAGAAGTGAAAATAATGGGAATGTCATCAAAAGGCTTGAGGCGTTCTTTGAGGGTTTTTTCCATATCTCGGGCAGTATTGGTTTCTTTTTCTACCAAATCCCATTTATTTACAACAATCACAATGCCTTTTCTGCTTTTTTGTGCCAAAGAAAAGATGTGCAAATCCTGCGATTCTATGCCTTGTGTGGCATCTATGAGCAGAATCGCTACATCACATTCCTCTACAGCTCTGATGGTACGAAGGGTGGAATAAAATTCGAGGTTTTCTTCGATTTTGGTTTTGCGCCGAAGCCCAGCCGTATCTACTAAAACTACATTGAAGCCAAAGCCTGTGAAGGGCGTGTGAATGCTGTCGCGGGTTGTGCCTGCTATAGGGGTTACGATATTGGCGTTTTTGCCCAACAAAGCGTTCACAAAGCTGGATTTGCCGACATTGGGCTTGCCTACAATGGCAAAACGGGGGATTCTTTCGCCCTCTTCCTCCTCTATTTCGGGCGGAAGCATGTTCACCACTTCGTCTAACAACTCGCCTGTTCCAGAGCCTGAAAGCGAAGAAACCGCAAATACTTCTCCCAACCCCAATTCGTAAAAGGCGTAGGAGTCTTCTATCATGGCAAAGTTATCTACTTTGTTGGACACTAAGACGACTTTTTTGGGAACGCGGCGCACGATTTCGGCAAACGCCTCATCTAAGAGGGTAACGCCTACGGTTACGTCCACCATAAACATGAGGACATCTGCCTCTTCCATGGCAATATGCACCTGCTCGCGAATCGCTGCTTCAAACACGTCTTGCGACTCGGTTACGTAGCCGCCTGTGTCTATGAGCGAAAAAATCCGCCCGTTCCAAGTTACTTTTCCGTAATTTCTATCTCTCGTTACGCCACTGAAGTCATCTACAATGGCTTTTTTTTCTTCAATCATTCGATTGAAAAGGGTGGATTTACCCACATTCGGTCTCCCGATAATCGCTACAATTCCTGACATAAAATAAACGCATTTTTTGGAAGATTTCACTCAGATTTTGATGTTTTTTTCACCACTAAGGCACGAAGTAACACGAAGTAATCTGGTAAAAGAAGATATCTAAGCTACCTTCTTCTCCCTTTGTTTTCTTCGTGCCTTAGTCGTAAATTATCATTTGTGTTCTCTTGCGAAACCTAAACGCGGTGCAAATTTGGGAATTTTATCGTGAATTTACAACCTTTTCCTAATTCTGCGGACAAACTAATTGAGCCGCCGAGTTTTTCTAGTGCCTCTTTTACAATAGAAAGCCCTAATCCTGTGCCTTTTGCGTCATTTGTGGCGCGATAAAACATATCAAAAATATGCGCATGATGTTCTGCCGCAATTCCTATCCCATTGTCCTCAACGATGATTTCCACAAACGTGTCTTTTTCTTGGGCAGATATATGAATAAAAGAATTTGTTTTATTTTTGTCGTAATATTTGATGGAATTGGAAATGAGATTTGCCAAAATAACGGTTAATCGCTGTTTATCGCTTTGCACAGGATTGGGCAGATTTATTTGGACATTTTTTTCGATAGCAGCATAGCCTTCCGAGAAAGAAAGCGGCTCAAGTACTTCTTCTACCAATTTTTTGAGGTTTATTTCCGTATTATGGATTTCAGTGTTGGTTATTTTTTGGTAATCTATAATTTCTCCAATAGAATTGTCCATTTTTTGAAGCTGTTTTTCCATCATTGCCATATACATTTCCAGCTCTTGTGGGTCATTTGTATAACGCATTACTTGCAATAAGCCTTGCAAAGAAGCCACCGGCGAACGCAAATCGTGGGAAGTGTGATAGATAAAATTGGCGATTTCCTCGTTTGCCTTTTGGAGCTTTTGCTCTATCTCATATCGCTGCGAAATATCCCTGCCAATGGCTATCAGCACTTCTTTGCCAAAATATTTGCCCCTTTTGATAACCAATTCTTTGGGGAAAATCTGCCCTGTAGCCGTCAGACTCCACCAATCAAAATACTGCGGCTCGCCTTCCCATGCTTTTTGGATATGTGCGGCTACTTTTTCCATATCATTCCTATCAGGTGCGCCAAATATATCAGGCGTTTTGCCGATAGCATACTCTTTAGGGTAGCCATATTTTTCTACAACCGATTGATTTACCGTAATAAAAGTGGCATTTTCGTCCATTACATATATCAAATCTGGGCTATTGTCGAATAAGTCAAAATAGGTCTCTTTGGCGGCAACTTGCTGCGAAATATCCCGCACAATGCCCACATCTTCTATATGATTTCCGTCTTCGTCAAAAATGGCAGTAATGCTTACTTGTGCGTGTAAAATGTCTCCATTTTTCTTGAAATAGCGTTTTTCTATCTGAAAATGTGCGATAGGGCGATTCAAACGCAATGTATGAAACGGTGCATCTGGGTCGGCGAGATGCGTATGCAAAACAATGTCATCAGGGTGCGTAATGCTTTTGACATCAAGCAGTAATAATTCTTCTTTAGAATAGCCTAACATTTCGCAATAGATAGGGTTTGCATCTATAAATCTGCCATTTTGGGGGCATACGACTACCATTCCCAAAACTGCATGTTGAAAAAGCATATTATAACGATTATTTTCCTGGTCTAACGCTAACGGAGGCATAATTGAAAATGATGAATACATTGTACTTATAGTGTTTTTGGACGTATGGACTTTGCGTTGTTAGCGTCCGTATTTATTATAAAATGAAAGGCTTATTATATTTCCCCTATAACTTTTTTTTGTCGCATAAAAATTGAGTAGGTGGCAAGCTTTTCAATAAACAACAAATAGCACACACATTGGTAACGATTGTTTAGACAACAAAAGTACGATTTTGGTGCGGAAAATGGATAGCTTTTTTTTTTTGAAATATGTTAGAAATAGGCTAAAAAAAACATTCTTTCATAGCTCATAGCCCAAATGTTTGAGCTGATTTGTATTGTCTTTCCAGTTGTCGCGGACTTTGACAAAGAGTTCCAGATAGACTTTTTTCTCCAAAAAAGCCTCGATATTTTTGCGCGAAACTGCCCCAATTTGCTTGAGTCTTGCGCCATTTTTGCCAATAATCATGCCTTTTTGCGTAACACGTTCCACATATATCTCTGCATGAATGACGGTAATGTCTTCTTTTTCTTGATATTGCATGATATTTACGTCCGAGCTGTAGGGGATTTCATCTTGCATTTGCATAAATATCTGTTCTCTAATGAGTTCTGCCACAAAAAAACGCTCATTTCTATCCGAAACAGACTCTGGGTCATAATAAGGCATACCTTCAGGAAGCAAGCTAATAATTGTTTGCTTAATTTCCGCAATTCCTGTTTTCTTGAGGGCAGAGATTTCAAAGATATGATTGAAAGAAATGAGTGAAGATACTTCTTTTTTGCGCTGTTCTATTCGTTCAGGCGTAGCAATATCCGTCTTATTGACTATCAAAATACGGGGGATATTTGTTTTTTGCGCAATCGCTATCAAATCTGCTTCATCATGCTTTTCGTCCGTAGCCACCATCAGCACCAGCACATCAGCATCTGCAACGGCATAGCCCACATAATTCATCATTTTTTGGTGCAGTTTGTACTTGGGTTTTATCACGCC
>JAYUZN010000198.1:0-5153 GCA_043751755.1 Bacteroidota bacterium
CAGGGAACATTTGCATTGCCGACTATTTTCGCTATGCAAACGCCACAACCAACCGCACAGCGAAAAACAGCTGCAATGCCAGTCCGTTCTGCGATAGTATTTTAGCTATTCGTAACTAATCATTTATATCAAATAAATTTACTTTAACAGATTAATTTTATGAAATTATTACCAAACGAAAAAGAAGTAACAAGCTTTTACTCAATTATTCTCACAACTCATAGAGTTAGAATAGGGGATAATTCGGAAGATTTCAGCAGCATTTTCCTTGAGAAGATCACTGCAATTCAAACCAAATATTTTCATAGCCCTATATTGTTAATACTGGGGGTTATTATTTTTATGGCAGGTATTCTATTTGATCACGATATAAATGATGGCGCATTTGACCGCTTGATTAAACATAACCCAATCTTTTTGTTAGGAATAGTAGGCGGCGGGCTATTAATCCTGATATATGTACTAACAAGGTCCTATAAGATTTCTATTCAGTCTGCTAGCTCATCAATTGAGGTTAAGGGGAGTAATATTGATAGAGCGAAAATATTTGAGTTTATTGATATAGTGGAAGAAGCAAAAAATGCCCGATATTTGGGGATTCCCTTAGACATACCCGAACGGAAAATGCAAGAAACCCAAATTGTTCAAACACCCCCACCAGCTACTAAATGTACAAAATGCGGCGAAGAGTATGTAGAAGGGGATAGTTTTTGCGAAAAATGTGGCAACAAATTTCCTCGTTCGCCGATAAATATCTACAATAAATAAACCCTTTGTGGTTTTGCAGACAAACTAAAACTAATAAAACAAACTAATTCCTCAAATAATGGCATTGAAAACTTGCAATAGATGTGGCTTAAAAATCATAGATAAAACGATTGATTATAAGACAAAATTTTGTGGCAAATGTGGGGCAATAGTCCTAATTAATCCACAAGACGAAGCTTTGTTTTTAACGGATATAGAAACAACAGCAAAATCTTTTCAATCTGATATAAAGGCACCTTCTCAACCAAATAGAAATAAGATATTATTTGCGGCAACTTCCGTTTTCGCTTTAATATGCTTGTCAGCAGTTCTTTACTATTATATAAGTAGTAACCCAATCTTAAACCCTCAAACGTCCAATTCTATTAAGGGGAACTATCCTGAAGGGAGTACAAGATTATTAACTGAGGAAGAACTGAAAAATTATCGTTCTGAGGATTTAGGTATAATGAGAAATGAAATATATGCGCGAAAAGGATTTATTTTCGGAAAAGAGGCGTTGAAAAATTATTTTAATCAACAAACATGGTATAGACCCACCCTTGATAATTCTGAACAAGTATATAATCTATTAAGTGCCATCGAAAAAAATAATATTGCCCTCATAAAAAAAGTTGAAACAGATAATATTGCAAATGCAAAGATTACCATGGAATCGAAAGGAGAAGCTTTAAGAGTTCGCCAAGAGCCAAATGATAAAACAATAGTTATTGATGGATTAAAGCTTGGCGAATTAGCGGAATACCTCAACGAAATTTATTATGACGCACAAGGCATTAATGTAAATGGGAGACACTTTGTGGGTAATTGGTATAAGATAAAAACAGCAAGAAATCATGTCGGATGGGTACACGAATACTATGCTATGTTGCATACAGGGATTATGGTACAAGGAGTTCTTGAAAAAGTACAAATGGAGGGGACCAAAAATATGACTGCTGATTTAAAACAGAATGGAGTAATTGTTCACTTATGGTTGAGAGATGTAAGCAATTTTAATTGGAGTCAGATGGAAAATGGTAAAGAATTGACGTTTGAAGGCGTGTGGGAAGATAGAGATGGCGAAAAAAAATTTATCCCTTTTAATATTTATACCGATAGTTATGGTGGTAGTGATTGTGGCGGCTAATGATAAAAAAAATCGCAGAACATGGGTATTTTCGCCAATTTTCGCTGTCCGAACCCGCAAGGCGAACAGCGCAGCGAAAAAAGCGCAAATACATGTCCGTTCTCGGCTATTTAAAGTTAAACAATACTATTGATTTTAATTTTTTAACTACTAATATTTTTTTATGAAAAACATTTTGTTATTGATTTTGTTTTTTACTTACCTGATTGTCAATGGGCAAGTTATAAAAATTGCTGTGCCTGCGATTGTAAATGATGCTGCTTATATTTTTGAAGGCACCGTTATCCGGTCAGATTCATATTGGGCAACACAAGAGAGGATGATATACACCTCTCACACTGTTCAAATTTCAAAAATATTCAAAGGGAATATTACTTGTGGAACAATAGAAATTATTACAGAGGGAGGTGTTACACCTGATATGCAACTAACCATATCTCATAACCTGGAGCTTAGAGTGGGAGATCAAGGGTTATTTTTTTGCCAAAACACACCCGTAGAAGTTCCACAGATAGATTATTACTCAGAAACTAATACTCAAGTTGTGAGTGTTATATATGGAGAGCAAGGTTTTTTTACGGAGTACGATGATGTTTTCAATAAAGAAGTTTCAAACTTGTTTTATTCTTTTGATAGCTTGGCACAAGCATATGACGTTGTTGAATTATTAACTCAACTCAATTATATAGATTGCCAAGCTACTATAGTGTCTTCTCCATTAAGTGAAATGTATAGGATAAATCCAATGCCGAAAGCTACTATTGTACCCAAAAAATCGCCTAATGAATATGTAGAGAATTTGTTACGCCAAAAAATGGAAAGTGGCATCTCATTAAAAACACAAACAACTACGCTTAAATATACATTTGAAAATGTGCAAATTACAGGAGTATCGCCCCGATATTTAGAATGTGATATATACCTTTCGGCAGATGACAACAATAGCTACCTTGACAATGGAGCAGTTTCTGTTTATTATGATACGACTGTTTTTGGCACTAATATCTATACAAATAATGGATTAACTGTTACAAGAGGTACTATGTTAGCTTCGGCTGCAGATTATAAAGATCCAGACTCCTTAACTACAGATAACGGTATAGGCGTTTTTAATGTTATACTATACGCACGGAATAATCCAAGTAATAGGTATAATGTAACAACTACTGCTACTCAAGCTATTCACCTAAAAATGGAGTTTAATAACTGTAAAATCCCATCAGTTATAGGGTTTACTAACCATAACCTAATGGTAAATTTTTCATTATATACTACTACAAGCAATGCACCAACTTCATCATTTATACAATATGCTAATGTAACAGATAGTGACTACGAAGATTTACCTGTTTGTTACCCACAAATAACTGACTTTAACCCTAAAATTGTCCGAGGAGGAATTGGAGAGATGGTAACAATTACAGGTAAATTTTTGGGGCAAGCACAAGGAAGTGGAAGAGTATATCTGAAAAATGCGGATAATGGTGGTAATACATTTATCGAACTTGATTCATTATATGACTATATTTTGTGGAATGATTCTTCTATTATAATAACTATACCTAGTTTAAATTATCATATAGGAGGCTCAGGTAGTAACGTTGCTGGTAGTGGTCCTATAAGAATCCAAACAGGTGATGGCGATTCTACAAGTACTTATTTTTTAGCCCAAACAGACATAAAAGTGGACTATTCTATCATCAATAGAGAGGCTAATCCACCCACTAATAGACAGAAAAAGCAACTTGACTTGATGGACCCATATGGAAGTCAATTTTTAGGAGATGGAGGATATTTGTTTCAGTTTGCTGATAACTTGACAAATAAACCAATGGCATTTAAAACGGTAAAAAAAGCCATTAATGATTGGAGGTGTTTAACACATGTTCACTTTGAAGCTGGGGACACCTTGAAAAACTGGACAAAAATAAAAGAGTCTTTAGACTCTCTGAATGTAATTCAATTTGGCAAAACTCCTACCAATTCAGCCTCTTTAATGGCGACTAAACTATGGACTAATTCCTGTCTAACGCTATTGAACCCATTCCCAACAGAAATTGATATAATTATTAAGGATACAACAGCTTGGTCAATTGATACTACATTTGGTAATGATATTTTAGGGATAGGGATGTATGATTTTTATGCAGCGATTTTGCATGAGTTCGGGCATGCGCATTGCCTGAATCATGTAAATGATACAACAGAAGTTATGTATTATACTTCGCTTAAAGGACCAATACCTGCTGCAAAAAGGCGTATAACGCTATCAAGTAGTTGTTTTCAAGGCGGTAATACTGTTATAAATCACAGTGCAACAACATTACATGGCAATTGTTTTGCCCCGCTCAATAATATGACATTAATTTCTGGGTTTAATTGCACCACACCTATAGAAGAATCTGTTATTAATGACATTGTTACCATTTATCCAAATCCTACAAAGGATATATTTACAATTGATTTTGCTAATTTGATAGGCAAATATAATTTATCAATCGTAGATATAGTTGGTAAACCTATTTTTATTGAAAGTTCGACTATCGAAAAGTATAAAAGTATAAATATATCACATTTGACGCAAGGCTTATATTATATTGTAATTGTCCATGATTCTTCAACGTTTAATTTTAAACTGATTAAACAATGAAATCATTAAAAAAGATAATCTCATTTGCATGTATATTAGCTGTTTTAGCAATAACTAATTGCAAATTACTCAAAAAGCAAGGTTATGCCTATAAACCTTTGTCAGAAAATTGTGATAGTTTATCTATATTCATTCATAATAATTGGTTTTACCTTGAAAAAGATAAAATATATCAGGCTAATCCCGATTTCTTCACACAATTTAATTTAGAAGGAAAATATGCTAAATGTTTAACTAAAATAAATATAGCGCAATTACAAATATTATTAGGCAAGCCGCATCGTAACTCTTCTAATGTATTAATTTACTACCTTACGAAAGGTTGTAATAGTGAAGATAAAATACATTGTAATGCTATTAGTTTTCCATTTGATAGAAATGGATTTTTAGCAGAGCCATATATTGGCGATTCGGAATAAAAAATAAAAGCCGAGAACATAAGCATTGCCGAAAATGCCGCCCAGCCGAAGCATAAAACCCAAGCTCGGCAGCACTTCTGCAATGCCAGTCGTTGTATGAGAGTAATGGATAAACTAAGCTCGACAAACTTAGCGTATCCCCAGCCGCACAAAAAACAACCGCTGCCCCGCCGCACAAAGCCAACGC
>JAYUZN010000199.1:0-3604 GCA_043751755.1 Bacteroidota bacterium
ATGCGGGCTTGCAAAAGTAAGCGGCACATAATTGGGGTCAATATACAAAATATTGTTTTCTAATTTGAGAAAACACCAAGAAAAAGCGTTGGTAACGCAACCATAAATTACTTCCTTTGGAGTCCCTTTTTGCTCATTGAATAGAAGGGCTGCATACATTTCTGCCCCACATTGGGCAAGCCCTTTTTCGATATTATCTTTTTTGGCTTCTAACAAGCAGAAAATAGGGGCTATCAATTCTATTTTCTGAGGCACTCCTGCCAAAATAAAATCACAAAAACCGTTTAAGCCTCTTGAAGCATCTACAGTTAGCTCAAAGCCTGAAAAACTACTAATGCGGTTGCGATTCTTGCGTCTCAATTCTTTTAAGACGGGTGCAACTACAGACTCCGATTTGGCTTTTTCGGTTTGAAGTGGCTCAAAAACAGCTTCTGCTAATATTTCTAACAAAAGGGAACTTACCGCAAAAGGCTTTGTTTTTTCGGGTAACCAAGCCGCTTGTAAATAATTAACCCCTATTTCTGTATGTAACTGTTCCAATTTATTGAATTTGTTGTATGCCATAATATTGATAATAATTAAAATTTCACAAAGATACAAAATCTACTTCAAACTCTCGTCCAAAATCCATTGCAAAACCGCCAAAACCTGATGTGGATTTGCAAAAGTAAGTGGCACATAATTGGGGTCTATATACAAAATATTGTTTTCTAACTTAAGAAAACACCACGCAAAAGCGTTTGTAACACAGCCATACATCACTTCTCGTGGTTGTCCTTTTTGCTGATTGAAAATCAAAGCAGCATACATTTCCGCACCACATTGGGCAAGTCCTTTGTTTATATTGTCATTTTTGGCTTCTACAAGGCAGAAAATAGGGGCTACAATTTCTAATCTTTCGGCTGCTGCGGATAAAATAAAATCACAATAGCCATTCAGGTTTTTGCTTTCATCTACTTCAAAAGAATAGCCCGAAAAAGTGCGAAATTTATGCGGATTTTGGTGGCGCAATGCTCTTAATACAGGGCTTATTATATGTTCAGATTTTGCTTTTTCGGTGTCTAAAGGCTCAATTTGTGCATCTGCAAGATTTTGTAACAATAAGTCGCTACCCTTTACGGGCGCAAAACTTTTGGGCAGCCAATTCGCAGATACGTCTTGAATCCCTAATTCCGCAGTTAAAATTGCTAACTTTTTGAATTGTGTGTATGCCATGATTTTCAGAAAAAAATTTCTACAAAGATACAAAAAAGCGAAATATTGTGCGTATTTCTTTTCAAAAATCGTATCTTTGTGCGAAAGAAAACATTAAAACTTACATTTATGCCCAAAAAAGTAAAAGCATACAGAGAATCCGAATTGATAGACATGTTTAGTCTAACAAGAATGGCGGGCAATCACAAACACCCACTCATGCAGGAGTGGACGGATTGTGCAGCAACCCTCAATCCGGGCGAGGCGTATTTGTTCGGCTTGATTACAGACGAATTGATACGGAAAATCGTGGGCTGGAATGAGGAAATGCTAAAAATGAATTTTATTTCTCCTTTACTTATATTAGGGCATTTGAGCGAAACAGAACGCTACAAAACCTATTATGAAACGATGTTAGAAGCGAATGTAGGAGCTTATTTTTTGAAAGTAAAAGCGGATATGATGGTGGCTACAGGGATTTTGGAAGTTCCGAAGATGCCGTATTTTTATTTTCAAGAATATAAAAAAGTGAAAGACCCAAAGGGAGATGTTACAGGGCAATTATTGGAGGCTTTTCTCATTGCACAAGCAAAAAATAAAAAGGAGATTCCGATTTATGGCTGCACAGTCTATGGGCGCGAATGGGAGTTTTATATTCTCACAGGAAAAAACTTTTGCGTTTCCCGCCCGTATTTATGTACAATAGACAATGATTTGATGCAAATTATTGCCATTCTCCGCAAGTTTAAAGAGATTTTGGAAACAAGGTTGTTAGATTAAGGGGATTTTTTTTGCAGAGCTTTTGCAGGAATGTTGCCAAAAATGCGGGTATAAAAGGCTGTATTTTCAAAAATTTGGGAAAGAATAGCCGATATTTTGTATCTTTGTAGCAATATTTCACACTATATATGAAAACATTAAGCATATCTATTTCAGAAATCGAATACCATAAATTTGGACTTACGCAGGAGCAGCTAACTTTTACGGATTTTTTAGACTTCGTTAGCAAAGAGTTGATGCGCCAAAACCTGCAAAAATGTTTGGAGCTTGCCGAAAAATATGGACTCTCAAAGATGACAATGGAGGAAATCTCGGAGGAAGTTAACACTGTAAGACGACAACATGATTTTGGAACTTGCTGATGAATGTGAGGCAGATTTTGTGATAACAGGTAATACAACACATTTTATTTTTCCCACCTATACTATAAGCAGACAAAAATTGTAAGCCCCAAAGAATATTGGGAGAACTACCGAGAATGAGGCAATAATTGCCCATATTTCCACTCAAAAAGCAGCAATCAAGCGGCTGAAGTCCGAAGCTGAAGGGTTGGGGGTTCGGTGGGTTTGCGCTACAGCCCTGAAGCACAGGCAAAACCCGCCGAACCTTCGCTGTTTCCGTATCAAACCTATCATTTTTACCACTCATTTTTTACACACATTTCAGATGACAGATTTAGACATTATTCGACTATTGGAGAAAAAGCTGGGGCTTACTTTTACAGAAGGGAAAGTAACAACTGATGCTTCAAGTGAATTCCTTAAAATGTACGAACTAAATGCGGAAAAGCAGATAGTAAAGTTGCGTATTTCAAATTCGACTCTTAGTTATATTCCCAAAGAAATAGGAGAATTAATGGATTTGCAAACGCTTGATTTACAATGGAATAAAATCGAAAAAATCGAAAATTTGGAGAAATTAGCGAATTTGCAAACCCTTCATTTACAATGGAATAAAATCGAAAAAATCGAAAATCTGGAAAAATTACTGAATTTGCAAACCCTTTTTTTATCTCAAAATCAAATCCAAAAAATCGAGAATATGGAGAAATTAACCCATTTGCAAACGCTTAGTTTAGGAGCTAATCAAATCTCAAAAATCGAAAATATGGAGAAATTAACGAATTTGCAAACGCTTGATTTAGCGGCTAATAAAATTCCCGAAATCGAAAATTTAGAGAAATTAATGAATTTGCAAACGCTTAATTTATGGAATAATCAAATCCAAAAAATCGAAAACTTAGAGAAATTAACGAACTTAAAAGAACTTCGTTTATGGAGTAATCGAATCAAAGAAATCCCCCAAAGCCTTTTATTGTCCAATATTAATTTCAACTTAGACGACAATCCCCTCGAATCCCCTCCCTACGAAATCTATCAACAAGGCAAAGATGCTATGCTTGCATGGTTTGCTGCTCAAGGAAAAGCAGGTTCCAGCCCGCTTCAATGAGCTGAAAATCATTATATTAGGGCATGCTAAGGAACTTATAACCCTACTTCAAACTCTCGTCCAAAATCCATTGCAAAACCGCCAAAACCTGATGCGGGCTTGCAAAAGTAAGCGGCACATAATTGGGGTCAATATACAAAATATTGTTTTCTAATTTGAGAAAACACCAAGAAAAAGCGTT
>JAYUZN010000200.1:0-2587 GCA_043751755.1 Bacteroidota bacterium
GCAAATCGGGCAGACACAAAACCTTAGCAGCCATATTTATGCAGAAAGGGCTTTGTTAGAACAGGAATTGGCTTTGCTCAAAAAGCAATGGGAAACGCAGGTAGCTTTGCAAAAAGATGGCATAGTTTCGCGCAAAGATGTGGAACAAGCAGAAGCCCTTTATCTCCAAAAACAAAAAGAATTGAGCCGACAACTTTCTGAAATTACCCGAAATGACATTACGATTCAGGCTTATACGCAAAATATAAACGACAGGCAGCAAAAATATGTATCGGAAAAACAGCTATTAGAGTCGGAAATTATTATTTCTTACAAGCAATTAACCACGAATTTGGCGGCTTGGAAACAAAAATATATTGTCCTTTCGCCCGCTACAGGGCAGGCATATTTGCTCGGCGTTTGGTACGAACAGCAATATGCGCATAGCGGCAAGGAAATCATGAGTATTTTGCCTGATGCGCATCATTTTCTGGGAAAAATAAAATTACCTGCTGCAAAAGCGGGCAAAGTCCGCATAAATCAAGCCGTTCAAATCCGTTTTGATAGCTATGATTACCAAAAATATGGCAGCGTTTTGGGGAAAATTGCGGCTATTTCGCCTATCCCTAACGAAGAAAAAGACAGCTATTTTCTGATAGATGTGAGTCTTCCTGATTCTTTGCATACAAATTACGCCTACAACATTAGCCCACAAGCCGAAATGACAGGTGAAGCGCAGATTATTACCGCCGAAAAACGCCTGATAGATAGGTTTTTGCAGCTGATGCCAGATAGGTAAGGCATTCTAAGAACTACGAAAACCTATTCGAGTAGGCAACCCTTCGAGCGGACTTTAGCCCCTCGAAGCGGTTGTTCTACCTAAAAAACCTGCCCCTCTCCCAAAAATACAACATACACAAACCCTTTTGGCACATACACAAACCCCTAATCCTTGCAGACCCCCTACTTTTGTCAAAACAGGTTTCCACAAAAAACCTCAAGTTCTTAATTACAAAAAATATCAAATAATAAATTAATAATCAGCATTTTATCCCATTATTTCCGCAAAAAAACAACTTGCTTGTCTCACAAAAAACGATATTTGTAATCAAACTTAGAAAATAAACGCACGTCCTTTGACTTACCAAGTAACATAGAAATTCTTTTACCCACTTTATTGTAAAACAATCGTCTGATTCTCAATCCGTTAACTTTTACTTTCATAATCTATGCTAAATTTAAACGTATTTCGTTGTTGGCGAGTATCGTGGATGATGTCCTTGTCTATATTGTCCTACGTGGGATATGGGCAATGCACCTCACCCATTCTTACTTACGACAGTAACAATCCTTTATGTGAGGGCGAGCAGTTGAATTTGACTGCGACCATCAACCTCCCCGCAGGCTGCGTATTAGCCGCCGCAAACACCTTTCAATGGGCGGGTCCCTCTGCCCCCGCTTCGGGAATCTTGAATCAAGAGAGCATTCCCGGAGCCGCTTCGGGCGACTACACCGTAACGGTTGCCATCATTCAAGATGTGGCAGGAGGCGCGCCTGTCTGCCCTTGTGTAGGCAATAGCTTACCTTCTAACATTGTACACGTCAATCAAACGCCAGGCGTACCCGTTTTTTCGGGTTCTGCTATCATCTGTCCCGGAGCTTCTACGACTTTGACAGTGGCGCACAATCCCAATGATGCGGTGGGAAATCCCATTGCACAAACAGGCGATTTTTATTGGTATGATGCCGCAGCCGGAGGCAATTTGTTATTTATAGGAAATCCTTATATAACACCCCAACTTGCTGCGAATACGACTTATTATGTTACCGAAAAAATCGGGACTTGCGAGAGTCAGCGTTCCGCCGTTACGGTTACTACGCAGGCAAATGTGGACCCTACCGTAAACAATGACCTTATTTGTGCAGGAAATATGTCCACTTTGACGGCTGTTTCAGGCGGAACAAATGGCACTTTTTACTGGTATGCAGATGCAAGTGCTACACAACTTTTGTATGTAGGAAATCCTTATATGACTCCCATACTGTTAGCCTCTGCTTCTTATTGGGTAAAAGAACTAACAGGCACTTGTTTCAGCAATCCCATTCAATCTGATGTAACCGTAGCCCCTATTGCAGACCCTACCGCCGCAAATGCGAATATTTGTCTGGGAGACGTAGCAGTGTTATCTGCGGTTTCAGGCGGCGCAAATGGCTATTTTGAATGGTATGCAGATGCGGCGGGTACAATGTTATTATATACAGGAAACCCTTTCACTACCCCCAATTTAATGACAAATACCAACTATTGGGTAGTCGAAGTTTCGGGGGGCTGTGAGTCCAATTTGGTGCAAGTAGTCGTTTCCACAAACATAGTCATTTCTCCTCCTGTAGCCTTGAATGTAGCGATTTGCGAGGACGAAATGGCAAATCTAAGTGCCACTACAGGCGGTGCAAATGGCATTTTCAAATGGTATGATGCAGCAGTAGGCGGCAATTTATTAGGCGTAGGAAATGCCTTTGTAACAGCCTCACTTTCAGCAAATAACGATTATTGGGTAGAAGAAGTCTTGGGAAATTGTGTGAGTGCCAGAACGCAGGTAAGCGTAAC
>JAYUZN010000201.1:0-7471 GCA_043751755.1 Bacteroidota bacterium
GCAAATCGGGCAGACACAAAACCTTAGCA
Organism: Bacteroidota bacterium; assembly: GCA_043751755.1. Classification (GTDB taxonomy): domain Bacteria; phylum Bacteroidota; class Bacteroidia; order J057; family J057; genus JAAFHL01. Next base: position 30 of record JAYUZN010000201.1, read on the forward strand.
GCCATATTTATGCAGAAAGGGCTTTGTTAGAACAGGAATTGGCTTTGCTCAAAAAGCAATGGGAAACGCAAAGCCGAAATGACAGGCGAAGCGCAGATTATCACCGCCGAAAAACGCCTCATAGACAGGTTTTTGCAGCTGATGCCCGATAGGTAAGGGGCGTTTCAGCGAAAAGAAATCATGAGAAACGTTTAAGTATATCCTCATTCTTCTCTTTTCATCAGCCAAAATTGATTGTAGCCTACGCCTGTAGAAATACGAATAACTTTTTCTTGTGTCAGTTCTAACATTGCCAAAAAGCAAAATACAACATATATTTTATCGCCTTCTTTGAGGACAAATTCCACAAATTCTACCTTTTCTTGCTGCTCTACGGCTGCTTTTATGGCTGCTTTTACCTCGTCCATGCTATACGCATATTGGCGAATGACATGCTTAGGCTTTTTCAATTCGTGCTGATGATGCTCCCATATTTTCTTGAAAATTTTGAGCAAAGTATAAGCATCAAGGCTTTCCAAGTCTTCAATAGGCGTTTCGTTTCTATTGATGAGTTTTTCCTCCATTTTGACATTGCCCCTTTCTACCCGAGATTGCTGAATATCTTCTAAGGCTGCCAAGTCTTCTAATACAGATTTGTAACGTTTGTATTCTAACAAACGAGAAACGAGTTCTTCGCGTGGGTCGATTTCCTTCCCTTGTGCATCTAATTCTGGGCGTGGAAGGAGCATTTTTGCCTTAATGCGCATCAAAGTGCCTGCCACCAAAATAAATTCGGAAGCGATGTCCATGCTCATTTTCTCCAATAGCTGTATATATTCCAAAAAATCTTGCGTTACTTTGGAAATTGGAATGTCATATATGTCTATTTCGTCTTTTTCTATGAAAAATAACAATAGGTCGAAAGGACCCTCAAAAGACGGTAGCGTGATTTTGTAAGACATGTTGTTTTATTTTTGACAAGATTTTGTTTTTGACAAGATTTACAAGATAAACAAGATAGAAGGAAGGGAACAACTGCTAAACAATTATACATTTTTTAGTGCATACTGTTTTTATCGCAACAAATTGAGGGCAAAATAGGGCTATTTTAGGAGAGTACAAAATATATTTGAGTGCCGTTGTTAGTGTCTCATGAACAACGGTGAAAATATTTTTTTGGAAAGACAATATTTTCCTCGTACATTAGTCCACTTTTTCGTATAGTTTTTATTTTTATCTTTATTGAAATGAGAAAAAAACTTTCTACACTTCTACTGACTGCGATAATGGGCTTGTCGCAGGGGCTTTTTGGGCAGCAACAAAGTGATTTTGATGCTGCTTATATGTTGTATTCGAATGTGCCAAAAGGCAGTTTGGAGGCAATGGCTTACGGCGCAACCCGCATGTACAACCTCGTGCCTGATGTGACAGAGGAAGCGCATCATGGACCGCATCGTTATGGGATTTTTGGGCTTGTGGCTGATGGGCAAGGCATTTGGGACAACAATTTGATAGAGTCCTTAGCACTTAAAGAGGACGTTTCTCCCAAAATAAAGAAGGAGCGGATTCAAACCTTTTTGCAAAATCCTGCTGCGCAAATTTACTCGGTAGCAAGCAGAATGTCTTTTTTGTGCGACAAATATCATGTAACAAGCCTCGAAAATATGGGCGAAGCCTTGCGCGAATTTTCGGAAATCCCTAACAATTCTGTTCTCAATCAATATGCGCAAGATTTGTATGCGTATGAGGTTTTTTACCAATTAAATAAAGGAATTACGGTAAATAACATTGAACAAAAACCTGTTTATATTGCGGCAGAGGCTTGGTTTAGCCCTACGACTTATAGCATTTTGTCTGCTCCTACGGTTTATATTGACGGAGAAAATATTTCTAATGGAAATACTATGTACAAGGCTATCAGCACAAATGGCGGCATGAATACCAATTCTGCGGATTATGCGCCCGCTTTGTGGGCGGCAAGTCCCAATTATTCTTCGCGCAATGGCACAGCTATCACAGCCGTTGCGATTCACGACATTGAGGGAAGTTATTCGGGTTGTATTTCTTGGTTTCAAAACTCGGCTTCACAGGTTTCTGCACACTATGTATTGCGTTCTTCGGACGGACAGGTTACGCAAATGGTATTAGAATCTAACAAAGCATGGCACGTGGGAAATGAAAACCCTTATACAATTGGCTTGGAGCATGAAGGCTATGCCAATCAAGTGGGCTGGTACACTGCGGCAATGTACAATTCTTCGGCGGCTTTGGTAAGAGATATTTGTACCGATAATAACATAAATCCTACGACTTGCTACAATGGTCCTGCGAGCAGTGGCGTTAATGTGCTGTCTTCTGCCATTAAAATAAAAGGACATCAACATTTCCCAAATAACTCCCATACAGACCCTGGCATTAATTGGGATTGGGTGGGCTATTACAATTTGGTGAATCAAATAAGTGCGGTTTGCAATCCTCCTGCGGGCTTGGCTACGGCAAATTTTACCCCAAATAGTGGGCGTTTGTCTTGGACGGCTGTGGCTGGTGCGAGTTCCTATTCTTTGCATTATAAAGTAAACGGGGCTGCTACTTGGACGACTTTAAGTGCGGCTTCTGCGGCGGCTTTTCTCACAGGTTTGGCAGCAAATACGACTTATCAATGGGAAGTTGCGACCGTTTGCGGGGCTTCTACAAGTGCTTATACAGCTGGGACAAATGTGAGTACAATGCCTTCAAATAGCAATGCTTGTACGGGTTCTATCATGGATTCGGGTGGCGCGGGCAATTATAGCAATAGCGAAAACTGGACTTATACAGTCGCGCCTACAAATGCTGCGACCGTTTCTATTACCTTCAATAGCTTTGGTTTAGAGGCAAATTATGATTATGTCTATGTTTATAATGGTCCAACAACAGCTTCGCCTTTGATTGGGACTTATACAGGCACAACAACTCCTGGAACCCTCAACAGTACAGGGGGCGCATTGACCTTGAAGTTCACTTCGGACGGGGCAACGGTGTCATGGGGCTTTACGGCAAACTGGGCTTGTACACAGTGTACTACGCCTGCGGGCATGGCAAGTAGTAACGTAACTTCGAGCGGCGCAAATCTGACATGGGCGGCTTTGGCAGGGGCTTCTGCTTATACGGTGCAAGTGAAGCCTACAAGCAGCGCGACTTGGACGAGCTATACTGCGAGTACAAATAGTTATACTTTGTCGGGGCTTGCGGCTTCTACGGCATACAATTGGCAGGTAAAATCGGTTTGCGGCGCAACGGGAAGTTCTGCTTTTTCGGCTACGCAAAATTTCTCAACAACTGCTTCTGTGTGCAATGCGCCCGTAGGACTTACGTCTTCTTTGGTTTCTACCACAACGGCAATGGTGAGTTGGACGGCTGTGGCGGGGTCTGTAGGCTATATTTTAGAATGGAAAACAACGGCTGGCGCTACTTGGACTACGGCTACAGTAACGCCGACTTCTTACAATTTGTCGGGACTTGCTGCCTCAACTGCTTATCAATATCGGTTGAAAAATAAGTGTTCTGCTTCTGTTTCTTCTGCCTATTCTGCCACAGGCACTTTCACGACACAGGCAAGTTGCTATGATGCGTGGGAGGCAAATAATACTTCTTCTACGGCTTCGACTTTGACTTCTGGCACCGCCAAATATGGCAAAATCTGCACGACTACTGCTGATATAGACTGGTTTAAAGTGGTTACAACGGCAACTTCTACGATTACGGTCAATCTTTCGCAGTTGCCAAAAGACTATGATATGGAGTTGTATGTGGGGGGTGCTTATATAACGGGGTCTTACAATGGTAGCACAACTGCGGAAACGATTGTGCGGACAGCGCAACCTGCGGGCAGCTATTATTATCGGGTATATGGCGCAACTTCTACGGAATATAGCACTACTTTAGACTATAAAATCTTGGCAACGGTTACGCCTGAAATAGCTACTGCCATAGATGAGGCTTCGCTTGCTTGGGACATTGTACTTTCGCCCAATCCTGTGAAAGATGTTTTCTATTTGCAACTCACAAATCGGGAGGAATTGGGCAATATGCAGGTTTCTATTGTCAATATGACGGGGGCTTCTGTGTTTGAAGGGAAAAATATGCTGCTTTCTGCGGATAAACCTTTGCAGCTTTCTACCCAAAATTGGGCGGAAGGTATGTATATTGTTGTATTGCAAAATGGGGAGCATCGGATTGCGAAGCGTTTTGTTATCAATAGGGAGTAATTTTTGGGGGATTAATAGGGGTTGGCGCACCTTTCAAAGGTGTGCCAACCTATTAATCGTAAATGGGTTTACCACGTCCTAATGTCGTTATCTAAGTGTCCACTTCGAGTATGGAAGCGGACGCTTCAAGAAACTGGCACAAGCGGACGCTTGCGCCAGCTGCACAAGAAAGAAATAATTTCTCCGCCTTTTTTATCTGCGAAAATCTGCTATCATCTGCGAAAATCTGCGTGAAACAAATCCTCAATCAAAAAACGTCCAATTTACCCCAAAGCTCAACATTCTGGGCATGGTAGGATAAAAAGGCGTAGTATAACTGCCGGGCGTAAGCAAGCCGTCTGTTACATTCATCACTTTGGCATAAATGTACGCTCTTTTGATTTGTGTGGCAAAATAAACATCTATGCGGGGATAAACAGGCATATAATATAACGTAGCCGAAGGCAAAAACTCGCCACTTGCAGGGTCAAAAGCATCACCTGCATAGCTTGTCGTAAACCACGCATCTACGCCAACCCGCAAAATGCCCTTGTAAGCTAACCTTGTATTTTCGTAAAAAAGCCCCATTTTGCCATAAAAAATGGGCAAATGTGCGGCATACATTTTGAAAAAAGTGTCTGGAGCAGCCGTAAAAGAGCCTTTTTGTAAGGTCGCTTTTGCTTCTATGTAAAATTTTCGCATAAAACGCAGCCTTCCTCCAGCCTCTGCCCCTATATAGGTGAGATATTGCCCCGATTGTGCTTGCTTTACCTGCAAAGAATCGTCATAATAAATGTACTGAAATAGCTGTGTTAAAAAAGGCTGAACATATATGTAATTCGCCAATAAAGTGTCTTTTTTGCCTTTTATATCACGCACTTTTGCTGCCAATTCCCATTCCACTTTTCCATGCAAATGATTGACTTGCAAGTTTTTGAGATTGGAATTTGGTACATAAAAATTAGTGCCACTTTCGGCTTTGTAATATCGCTGAAATAAGCTGGGATTCTGGCTGTGAAGGAGTTGTGTGAAGGAAATCCGAATAGGAATCTGCTGCACAGAAAGGCTATCTTTTTTCTTAATCGGCAAAGCAATCGCAAAACGATTTTGAAAAAAAGTTTCAGGATTGAACAAATTATTGGGGCGAGTACGGAAATCTAAGAGATAGGTAAAATCTAATACTTTTGGCACTTCTAACAAGGCATGTACTTTTTGTTCAAACACATTTTGATAGATTTTGTATGCAGAATCTTTTCTAACATTTTGATTCAATTCGTAAGCAAGCCCACCATTTGCCTCAAAGTGAAAGATGTTTTTTACTTGTAACCCATATCTTGCTTCAGCCGCAGCTTTGTACTGAAAGTTCTCATTTTCTTCATTCATTTTGCTTGCTGTGTCGCGCAAAGTAGGCAAAACAGGAACCCAATTTTCGTGCAAATTTGCAGCAGATAAGCCTGTTGCGACCAAACGCTGATAGACATATTCGTGTGAAAGCGTACCCCGCAAGACCAATAATTGTGAGGCTTTTAGGCTATCTTTGAAGCGCAAAATGTGCATATAACCATCTGCATACAGGTTTTTGACAATCATTTTTCCTACAGTATTGTTCAAATTTACCGCAGAACCTGCCCCTTCAAAAGCAAAACTATCCTTGCTCGCCACCTCCCGAAACGTACCCCCATTATAGTAGTTGTCAAAGCTATTGTATTGCGCATTCGCAAATACTTGAAAGCGATTTTTGTAGTCGTGCAGGTAGCTGCTTAGGTACATCTGCCGCGTATCTGCAAGGTTATTTGCATAACGGCTGTCGGATTGTTTTCTTTTATAAAAGGCAGTCATGTTCCAAAAAGGGCGAATATTTTGCGAAACCGTAAAATCCAACAAGGTAATTTTATCAGGGTCTCGCTGCGGTCCTTGCGCAAAATTGACATTTACATACGGCGTTTTAGAATCAAAATAGCGGATATTGTTGGGCATAGACATCAATATATTGGGATTTCCATTGAGGGGATTTCGCCAAATATTGAGGTCAAAATAGCGGTCATGTACCCCAAAACGGCTATGCCTATAGGGTTTTCCTACCAATCCTAAATGATTGACAAAGCCTTGTAAGGTGTCCATTTCATTCCAATAATGAAATTTGTCCATAGAAGGCTTTTGTTTGGGATAGTCAAAATGCTGTCTATAAGCATTTTGCGGCGACACGATACGAGTGTCAGGTTTTATATTTTTCTTTTTGAGGGTATCCGTAGCAATCGTATCTCCTACCGTATTTTGCGCAAAAACGGAAGATAGAGAGAAAATGAGAAATAAGAAATGAAAAAATTTTAACATTAAGAATTGGGAAAATGAGGTAAACTATTTGTATTCCATGTTTGCTTCAAACAAAGTTAAAGGCTGTGTTTCGGGCAGTTCTTGCAAATAGTTTGAGATAAATAATTCCTTTCCTTTTTGGTCAGAAGTTGCTGTAATATTTCTCATTCCATACATCAATTCCCACGGCATAATGTTAGCAAAAGAAAATAAATCTCTAATATATTCGCTATCATCATAAGTTATAAGCCATTTATGAGTACAATTTTTCATGTTATTGGCAAATTTTTTGTGGTCAAAAGATTTGTGCATACTCCCATTTTTGCCATATAAAGCCGATTTTGTGGCAGAATAGTAAGGCGGGTCAAGAAAAATAAATACTTTTTCGCCCGCTTGTGTTAGCAATTCTTCGTAGTCAAGATTTGTAATTTTTGAGCCATTGATAACTTGGGCAAACGGCGGGAGCCTTTGAATACTACTTTCTGTAAAACGTCCCGAAAAAGCCCCCTCGCTAAATCCTCCACTCAAACTTGTTCCCGAAAAAGTGATGCGATTGTAGATAAAAAAGGCTGCTGCTCGTTCTAAATCGTTAAAATTTTCGATATTTTCATTCAAAAACTTATGCAATTCCTTTCCAATAGGGAATAAATTTCGCCATTCGTAAATTTTTTCTATGAGTAGTTCGACATTTTTTTGAGTCATTTCCCAAAACTTAAAAAGCTCTAAATAAAGGTCATTTACCCAAAATTTCTTGTCAGGAAAACGTTGTTTGGCATAGACAAAGACAGAGCCGCCGCCCAAAAAAGGTTCTCTAAACTCCTCAAAATCAGGGATAAGTGCTGCAATTACATTCACAGACCTGCTTTTTCCGCCGGGGTATCTTAATGGACTTTTTATCATATTGAAAATTGTATTTTGACGACA
>JAYUZN010000202.1:0-2582 GCA_043751755.1 Bacteroidota bacterium
GGCATCAAAGCAAAACCCAAATATCCCTACAATCACATTGGATTAGGGCGGGTATTGCAGCATGACGGCAAAAAAGAAGATGCCCAAATTGAATACGAAAAAGCAAAAGAATACAATAACAAAGTCTATGATGCCAATGTGGACATTGCGTTGGGCTATGCTTATTTGGAAGCAGGTAGAAGCAAGTACAGTGATGCAGAAGTTGTCTTTACACGTGCGCAAACCAAAGACCCCAAAAATCCTAAATCCTATATTGCACTGGGCGATTTTTACAAAAGTGGCAACGTAAAACAGCTGGCTATTACGCAGTACAAACTAGCAATTGGGGTCAATCCCAAGTTTGTAGAAGGCTATTATCGTTTGGGACAATTGGAAATTGCGCAAGCAGAGCAGTTGCAAAAGAAGCGGGATAAGGAAGAAAATGACGAGAAAAAGGCAAAAATTTCGGAGGAAATGAAGGTGTCTTACAAGCAAGGCATTGACTATTACAGCCAAACAATTGCCCTTGACCCCAATTTTTCGCCCGCATATAGAGACCGCGCAGAGTTGTATTTTCGCTACGACAAATGGGTAGATGCTGCCCAAGACTACGAAAAATATGTGGCTTTGCAAAAGAAAGACTATCGCGCGCAGGTGCGTTATGCCTCCTTTTTGTACTTGACAAAAGAATATACAAAAGCCATTGACGTATTGGAAAGTACTCGAAAAGACACTACGACCAATGTTATGTTACGTTTATTGGGCTATTGTCATCAAGAATTGGGCAAAGCACAAAAAGGTTTGGACTATATGGGCGAGTATTTCAAAAGCATCAATCCTGCCTACACTATCATGGACGACTATATGTATTTGGGCAAAATGCACTACTCTTTGAAAGACATTCCTACCGCAGTGAGCGATTTTGAAAAGGGAATGGACAAGGATTCTACACAATGGAAGTTGCTTGTGCCTGTCGTAGATAGCATGGCGGCGCAAAGAAACAGAGATACTTCTGCCGTAAACAAGGTAAAAATAGCCACCGAAGAAGCGAAATATCGCAAATTGATGATTGAGCGGAAAACCAAACACATCAAAATAGCGAATGGTAGGGACTATTATCTCTTAGGTTTGGCGCAATATGCCGCAAATGACTTGGCAAGTGCAGAAGCAACTTTCAAGGCTATGCCCGCCATGAATGACGGTTTTTATGCGATTTCTGCCTATTATTGGCTCGCCAAAATTATAAAAGAGGGCAAAGATAAGAAATATGGAGATGCGGCAGATGCGTATGATAAGTTGTTAGAGGCATTGGCAAAAAAGGAGAAATTGGAGTTGTATGAAAAGGATTATGGTTCAAGGGCTTGTATTTATATGGCGTATTGGAAAGGCAATCCTGAAAAGGTAGAAGGGGTTTTTAACTGCGAATTGGCAAAACCGTATATTACAAAGGGGCTTGTTTTCACGCCAGAAGATAAGACTTTGGTGGCATTTGGGGCGGCTTGTCCGTAATCGTACTTCGTTTTGTTGTACTTTCCAAGTTTCAAAAACTTGGAAAGTACAACAAAACGAAAAAGGGCAAAAATTTTTGCCTAACCTCTCCTACAAAAACCGCCTATATTTGCTGCCTGTCCCGTACTGCCATTTTCTAAATGGCAGCAAATACGAAAATAGCCATGAAAAAAATATTTTTTTACCTACTCCTTTCTCTCCCTTATTTTGCTCTTTTTGCGCAAAACATACAGCCTTTCCAAAACCCACAAAGCAAAAAATGGGGCTTCAAAACTGCAAAAAGTGTCGCAATTGAGCCGATGTATGAAGAAGTAAAGCCCTTTTACAAAGACTATGCTTGTGTAAAAACCGCAAAAGGTTGGGGCATTATTTTTCAAATGCAGAAAAAATATGTCATAGAACCCCAATTTTTAGCTATATATGTCTTAGATGACTATTCTTTATGGGTGCAAAATCAGCAAAAAATGTGGGGAATTATGAATTTTAATGGGACTTGGGTGCAGCCTTGTCAGTATCAAGGCTTGGCATTTTGGGACAAGCCTGAGCAATCGCTTTACGAAAAACCCTTACCTACTTGGGATACGATTATATTTGAGCAAAACAACCTTTTCGGCTTAATGACAAGAAGGGGACAGGTACTGAAAATGTTGCCTTATAACTATATTGGCTCTTTTGAAGGCACAAACTTTGTGGCTGTATGTATGCTTGACGCAGAAGGCGTTGGGATAAAATGGGGCGTAATTGACAAAACAGGGCAGGAAATTATTCCTTGTATCTATGACGATTTGGGCAATCGATGGGGAGATTGGTTTATTCAACTCAAAAATCGAAGGCTCAAAAGTCCTACTATTTTTGTAAAATTAGGCGATTCTTGTGGCTATTACAACTTTAACAGTGAAATTATTACCCCGTTCCAACCCTGCAAATGATACTTCCCTTTTTGAAATATTTTTTTTCAAAAAAATCATATATATTTTTTACTTTTGCACCTTCATAGGAACACGAAAAGAATAAAATCATAATTCACCACTAAGGCACAAAGGAAACTAAGAAAGAAAAAGTGTGGCTTAGTTGTCTTCTTTTACCACATAGCT
>JAYUZN010000203.1:0-2867 GCA_043751755.1 Bacteroidota bacterium
TATTTTAGGTTATAAAAGAAAATTAAAAAAATATCAGATATTCGTATTAATTGTAAATTAAAATAACTACCTGTCGTAAATTTCTGTTGCAAGATTAGCATATAGGGGGTGTTCATATGCAGATTTTACTAATAGATATTCTGAAAAAGATACAAGATTAAGAGCAAGTAGAAAAATTGTTCAAGAAGGAATATATAATTTTGTAAATAGCTTAGGGCAAGGTTGGCTTGATACAAGAGTTAAAGCTATCAATTTATATAAACTTGAACCTTATGTTGCTCCCTTAACAGTTAGAAATGAAAAAGTAAAGGGGGAAAAAGATGAACCTCTATGTGTTCGAGTAAGGTTGAGGCTACCAGCAAAACAAAATGTTAGATATGAAATAGATGAAAATAATATAGGAAAGTATGTAGAAGAAAATTGTCCAGAAGGAGCAGGACTAGTAAATTTACATCCATCTTGCATAGGTAATGATATAGACGAATCTAAAGACGTTGTGAATGCTGGAGCTTGGGGATCAAAAGCCTGCTTAACCCTTCACCCAGATGATGTGGATAATTTTTTTGGCTGTTTTGAATGGTCAGGTATAGGAGTTGATAAAGCGAAGAACATAACCTTAAAATTATTGGGCGCCGATATGACCAATTATCACGGAACGTCTTATGGTAAATTTTATTTGTATAGAGAAGATAAAAATAACAGAAGCCATTTAGATGCTTTTAAAGCTAACCTTACTCCAAAATTAACTATAGAAAAAGAAAAAGCACCTGTTCAAGAGCAGCTATTATATGTAGCATGGACAGATAAACTTCAAACCTCCGATATTAAAGCCAAAAACGCAAAATATCTTTCAATAGAGAATGAAATAATTACCAAGCTAACAAGTTCAATGGGAAGTGTGATTATTCTTCATATTTCTCTTGATAAGGATTATCCATATAGTGGTGTAACAACACCTCAAGAGAGAGCAAAATTATTTAAAGATAATTTAATAGCGAAAGGAATATCTGGGGAACGAATAAATATACAAGAACATCCTGTTCCTAGTGCTTCGGTTGAAGTTGCCTATGTGAAAATTGAAATTCTTTTCGTTAAATAAAATTAACCTCATATCATTATGAAAAAAAAAATCATCATTTGTCTATACTTATTCGGAATAAATATAGCTTTATATGCAGATACAAACTGTAATGAATGCGAAAAAATAGCTAAAAAATTATTTTATTTTGCAAAAATGATAAGCAAGCCAAATTTTCATCAGCCCAAACCGATTTATAACTACTTAGCTAAAATAATGCTAAGTGGAAAGTTTGACAATTGCAGGGTTAATGACAAGCATTTTAAGCAAATATTTTATTATAGTAATCCTGAAGTATATAAAACTTTGTTAGATGGATTAAATCCATACAGAGTAAAAGATTCTCTTAGAAAGAAATATCACCTTAATGACTTTTTAGTGCATTATAGCTATCCATACTTTATGATGGGGAAATTTACCTCTAAGTGGCTTTCTGGTTGTAATGGAGTTGTATTTCATAATCCAAGTTCTTTCATGGAATTTATGCGTTTTAAGAGTAAAAAAGAACGAGAAACAATTTATGATTATATTTATGGATGTAATACAGATGGCTACACGAACCAAGAACTAGCGGAAAATGAGTGCCCTTGTAGTCATGGGCATAGCCACAGTAAGTTATTTGAAATACTAAAAGATTACAAACATTTAAAAGAAATGCAAAATTTCTATAAACTAAAACAATAACACAAAACACACAATGACCAAAACGCTCATCACAGCCCTCTGCTGTATTCTCGCCCTTGCCAGCAGCAGCTGCGGCAAAAAGGGCTGTATGGGAATCTCCCGAAAGGCGTTGCCATAAAATAATAACAATATTTTTCCATAACATAAATATTCCTACAGCTTGCTGCAAGTTGTAACAGAATTTCTATGTCTTTATTTTTCAATTATTAAGTATGAGTGAGCAATAATCTAAATATATATTTTCGATATATCTTATTGATTATGATGAACTTATATTAACTTTCAACTCTCAACTTATAACTTTCAACTATTAACACACAAATGTATGCCTATTAGCAATCCCACCCCGCTCAGAACACAGGGGACAAACTTTGTAACCGTCCGAAATCCGCAAGCCCCAAATCCGCGCTTGCAAGCATTGCGATGTATTCGCTATGATGCAGCGGCTTTGTCAAGTACTTTTATCAGCACTTTGGCGCAGCACCAAAATGAGGCAGAGGCTTCATACGAAACCAAAATGACAAACCTACAAGCAAGTGCCAAAACCTTTTGGGAATCTACGGAAAGCATAAAGTCTTTGGAGGCTTTGCAAGTCCTCATTCCTAACATTGACAAGATAAGTATTTGGTTACGTTTGCACGAAAAAGAGCTTACAACCACGACACTCCTTGCGGACTTAGTGCCGCTTTGCCCCCTTGGCGAAAACCTAAGCCTCACAGAAACAGGCATCAAAATCAGTATTTGGAATACTTTGGTGGCACTCAATACTTTAGGATTGCACGTACCTGTAAAGGATTATCTGAACGTAGCCTTGCGTATGTTCCATTTTGTCCCCAGATTGACGGCTGAAATGCCAGATATGGAAGCAAAACTGTTGGTTTCGGCAACTATATTGCTGCCTAAAAGCGTGTTTCCTTTGCCCAAAATGCCGCAAGTCATCACCGCCCCTCCTACAATCGAAACGCCTCCTAACCTTGACCCTCACAAAGAACAACGAGAAAAATATGAAAGTACTTTGGCGGAAATCCGAAAACTCTATAGCCGCAGATTGGCAATGAATAGAGGCATAAAACAGACTACTTCGGAAGAAAACCCGCCCGAAAAT
>JAYUZN010000204.1:0-9229 GCA_043751755.1 Bacteroidota bacterium
ACTTCGCCACTTACGAAGATGTCGTCTATGATGAATAAGGTGTGTTTTTTCATGAAAATGATAAATGCTTGTTTTTGAAATAGTTAAACGAAAGATTTATCTTAGTGGCTTGTTCTATAGAATAAGATTTCAGCATTTCTACCATAAAGTCATTCGGAGAAATGAAGTTTTTAGGAATCATTTTCTCAAACATTTCTTTACTTATATTTTCGGTATCAGTGAAAGGTTTTATCTTACATTTTTCCAAGAAAACAGGTGCTATTCCTGCCAAATACCAACTTTCTATTTCCTCTTTTACCACCACAATTCTATCCATTTCGAGGCAATTTCCATACTTATTCTGTTCTTTTTCTTTGCGTTTGGAAATGCACAAATCTTTGTTTCCGCGTGCGTCCATATCACAGAAAAATAAATAGGCTAATCCTTCTTTTTGCTTACAAGTATTCACTAATTTCGCAACCTCTGTTTTGGTCATAACGGCATATTTGATTATTTTTATATAATGAAAATGAGCTTGCAAAACAGGTTTAATTACCTGATTTACAAACCGTTCATCATCAATTCCTTCTACAAATATAAATAATTGTTTGTATGACATGTTGGTTAAATATCTAATAAATTTTGGGTAAATAACTGGTCAATTCCTAATTCATTTTGCAAAAAAGCTTGTACCATTTCTTGTTCTGCTGGCTTGTTAATGCTGGCAACTCCTTTTTCATTTCTGGAAATGAGATATAAATCTGCTAATTTTGTATGTTTTAAGACTTCTGCATTATGGGTTGTTATAATCATTTGTTTTTTGTGCGAAGCTTCATAAAAATATTCCATCAGTTTGGCAATCAAAGCAGGGTGAATGCCTTGTTCGGGTTCTTCAAAAATGGCAAGGTTTTTTTGTTCAAAGAAAAGGGCAACTACCATCAAAGTCATGGCAATCGTTCCATCAGATAACAAAGAACTTGGAATAGGATTTGCCTGTTGATAGATTTCTTTTACCTTGAATAATAGGGAGTTATCATAGAATTTGTCTATTCCCATTTGCTTGACAAAAGGCAAAATATCCGATAATAAATTGGTGAATTGCCTTGTTTTTTCTTTATCCTCCAATATATTTTTTAACACAATCGCCACATTTTCGCCATTTTCTTCTAATTCCACTTTGCCCGTAATAGGGCTGCTTTGTTTGGCTTTTTTGAGGTCGAAATCGTAAATAGCAAAGCTAAACAATGGGGAAGGAAGGATGCCCGGAAACACTTCTAATATTGTTTTGCGTTTGTGAGTAGCCTCGCTTGGCATTATAATTTTTATAGCCTCAAAAGGTAAATACAAGCTCTCATTTATATTTCCGTCCAAATTAGTTTCAATGCCAGCGTTTTTTTTTATTGATAAGAGGAGATTTTTATTGAAATCCGTTTTAAACGTAAACTGCCCTTTTTTTACCAAAATGGTAGATTCAAATTCTCCTATCTTATCTGTTAGGAGGTCTTTTTTTAGAATAGAATGAAAGGTAATTGATTCTGTAATTACTTCATAACCTGTAGCTTCGTTTGTAATAAACTCAATGGAATAAGCCTTAATCAATTGAAAAACACATACTTGTCCATCAAATAAATATTGTATATACATTTGATTATCAGTATCAAAATGCAGCTCAACCCTCACAGGCTTATTCCCTTTCACATACAAATTCCTCAAATACCCCATGCCTCCTTTCAAGGAAATCGCATTTTCGATTCCAAAATTTCTGATGTCCCGAATAAACGACAAGGTTTGAATGAAATTGGATTTTCCCGCCGCATTTGCGCCGACTATCACATTCATTTTGCCGAGATTTACTTCTGTATCTCCAAAGTTTTTGAAGTTAGAAAGGCGTATTTTTGTAATTAACATTGTGTAGTAGTTTTTAAGTTTATGCCCAATTTCGTTTTCGTTCATTTATACTATTCTTTTAAGGCGCAAATTTAGCCATTTTTCAGTATTCCTTTGCGAATTTTGCGGTAAAAACGAAATCTGCGTGAACATATACCTTCGTATAAAACCCTTCAACTATGCTCAATTTTTCGGCTGTCGAATCAATTTCATCCACTCCACCGTATATTTCAGCAAGTCCTTATTAAAATTTGCTGCCGCATAATCGGGCGAATAACGCCCTTCTCGCAGCATTTTCAAATACTCTTTTTTGCCTGGCACTTTCACAAAATTCTGTTCCGTATTTTTTAACATCTTATACTGCCCCTTACCTGGAGAATAATAGTTCACTATATCCGCAATCGTTTCACTTTCCGAAGCATCTATCGACTGCAAATCACATTCTCCATGAAAAGCGATAACATTCGTATTTGCCCGTTTCCACGCATCAAATAAGGGCTGATGATTGAGGTCATAATAAAAAGACGGATGTCGCCCGTACATCGTGCCATTTCCTATCTGCAAAGGGTTACTTTCTGATGCCAAAATAGGCTGATATACAGGATTATTCATTAATTGGTCTAAAGTTTTGCCATTTACCAACCAATCATAATATATCGGCGTGAGGTCTTTTGTATCGGCATCTAAATTGGAATAATCGGAACTAAATAGCACGTTTTGTTGCCTGCGCGCCTCCATTATATATTCAAACCAAGGTCTAATAATACTGCCATATACCATAATGCCTTTTATTTTATTTTCTGCTCCTAACAATGGAGCTGTAATGCCGCCAAGTGCTTGCCCAAACAGAAAAATATCCGTACTATCTACAAAACGATACTTTTTAAGCGCGTTCAAGCCTGTTTGAAAAGCCGCAACTTCTTGTCCATAATCAATTTTATAACAATCCGTTTTATCGTCCGAATCTCCTACACCGGGTTTTTCTATCCGATACACTACATAGCCTTCTTTTACCCAACCATCTATTAATTGTTGCGTAGGATGGCTGGTAGAATAGGGCAATTCCACCGAAACACAGGCAAATCCTTGAATAAAAAAGATAGCAGGATAGCGTTTATTGCCATACGGTTTATGCACAATCGAGCGAATATAGGAATTATTGTATTGAATTTCATCATAAATAACTTCTCCAACCGCCGATGTCTCCAAATGCCTTGCCACCACATAGCCAGAGGCTTCTTTTAAGGTTTTATTTGAGCCAAATTTGATTTGAATCGGCTCGCCCACGCGCAGATTTTGCGACAATTGCCGCAGCACGCGCAGTCCAGAAACGGGCGTTCCATTGATTTCAAACAAAATATCGCCTGTTTTGAGTTTGAGCTGCTCGGCAGTTGTTTCGGGCAAAACCTTAGAAACATATATGCCTTTCCGTTCGCCCCAGCCTTGCACTTGCAAAAGAGAGTCGGAAATCGGCTCTGCTTGAATCCCCAAAGCTCCTTTTCTTTTGAGATTTTGTCCAAAAGTAGGGAGTAAAATAATACATAAAAGGCTGATTATCAGAAGTTTTTTCATTGTTGAGAAATGTGTAGGCTCGTGAAGATGCTGCGGATAAAAGATGAAATATAAACATGAGTGAGCTGTATTCTGCGTTACCTGTAGCTTAGGCTTTAGCCTGAGCATCTCAAAATTTGCCCGTTTCTGCGTAACGTAAGCTAAAGCATACGCTACACGTACTGCAAATTTATCTGTATTAGTTTATTTCTCGCTCGTACTTATCTGCGAAAATCTGCGTGAACAATAAAGCAATATAAACTGCAAAGGTAGCAAAAAAAACAAAATAACAGCCGTTTTTGCCAAATAAAGCAATAAATACTACATT
Organism: Bacteroidota bacterium; assembly: GCA_043751755.1. Taxonomy (GTDB): domain Bacteria; phylum Bacteroidota; class Bacteroidia; order J057; family J057; genus JAAFHL01. Next base: position 3,746 of record JAYUZN010000204.1, read on the forward strand.
ATTGTTTGGGTTTATTCCCCCAAAAACACCCAATTTCTCCTCCTTTCACAAGCTCACTATGCAGAAAATAGTTACGGTTTTTTGTAAATACCGAAAAAACGTAGTAACTATGCAGATAATTTTCCCACAAAATGAAAAAAATACTTTCTCTCGCGCTCATTTTCGTGCTACTCACTTCATTTAATGTTGAAAACAGCGCAGTACAATTTTATTCTGGCTCCTACACCGAACTCATGGCAAAGGCAAAAGCCACAGGGAAGCCTATTTTTATCGATTTTTATACGGTTTGGTGCGGACCTTGCAAAAACATGGAAAGATATACTTTTACCAATCCTACTCTGGCTAACTACTTGAAAGACAACTATTTTTCTTTCAAAACAGATGCAGAATCCTTGATGGGAGATGGCATTGAATTGGCACAAAAATATGACATTCGTTTTTTTCCTGCCATGATTATCCTCACGCCGCAAGGCGAAGTTGTCAAAAGAATGGCGGGTTTTCAATCTGCGGACGCATTATTGGCAACTTTGAAAGAATATGAACACGCAAAATCGCCTGAAAAACCTACTGCCGAAAAAGAAGTTGCAGCTGCTCAATTCGCTCCTGCTCCTACCCCCCTTCCTGCCTATCCTTCGGGCGAAGGTTTGTTCAATTTGAGCGTTTCAAAGCAAGAAGAAGCGGGTTTTGGCGTACAAGTGGGCGTATTTGGCGACTATGTAAATGTGGTCAAAGCTGCACAAAGATTGGAGGCTGCTTTTCACAAAAATATATTATTGAACATTGGCAGAAATGGGGATAAAATTGTTTTCAAAGTGATTTTGGGTCCTTTTTCTACCAAAGAACAGGCAGAAACCTACCAAAAAGACCTCAAAACCCAAGAAAATAGGAAGGGAATCGTGGTAGATTTGGGCAAAGCAGGGCTTATGATGCAAGAAACAAATGCGCCTTTAATCGCTGCGAAAAGACTTGCCAAAAAATAAAAACCTTTTTTTGTAATATTTGTTATACTCATGCAACTGATTTGGCAGAAATAGCCTCTTTGTTGCGTGAATCATTTTCCGATTCATTTCAACATCACACACTAAATATCTTATCACAACATGTTATCTTTACTCGCCGCACTGATTGTAAGTTTTGTATTGTTTATCGCAAGTTGTTTTATTGCTAAATAAAGAGTTGGGCGGTTTTTTTAACCGCCCAACTTAAATTTTTTGGCTAAATGATAAAAAATGTATAGTTTTGTGCATGTTTACATTTACGCCTCAAGATGTCCTACAGTTTTATGGAAATAAATTCCTTTTTCTGCCCGAAAATAGGGGAGAAAGTATTGGCGTTTTGCAAAAAGAAGAACTTATAAAGGGAGAAATAAAACCTATTTCTCCCGAAAAAGTAGCAGAACCTGTTATTACCCTTGAAAAACCCATTATAAAAGAAGGGATAAAACCTATTTCTCCCGAAATAACCCCCGAACCTGTTATTCTCCTCGAAAAACCTGCAATAAAAACGCCTCCTCCTGCGGAAAAAATAACCTCAAAACCCTACGAATCGGGCGAAAAAGTGCAATGGAAAATGCGCCCAAATGTGCCTTGCAAAGTCATTGTTATAGTCTCTATTGCGGAGTTTAAAAACACCGTTTTGATGGGAGCTTTGTTATTTATGATGGAAGAAAAATGCAAAATAAACAGAACTTCTATCAGTTTTGGCACGTATCAGGCAGAACAAGCTACTTGGAATCTAAGCGATATGCCTGCGCAAAATGCCCTTTTATTTACAGACATTGAAACGCAAAATGCTGTGTTAGGGGATAAAAAAATACAGGTTTTGCCTTCTATAAGTAAAATAGCCTTGAATATTCCTTTGCAAGAAATGGCTATGACTTTGATGAAAGCTATATAATAAGTAGTTGTGCGGTTTTTTAAACCGCATTAAAGACCGTGGCGCACTTTTAAAAAATGCGCCACGCTAACCCTCTTCTATTACTTTATCTCCAATTGATACGGCATCAACATATACACGCCACTTTGCGGGAAATGCTGTTTTACGGTTTGCAAAGCCTTCATTTCGTCATACATTGGCTGCTGTTTTGCCCAACGCGTGAAAGCTGCGTCAGACGTTTTGGCTAAAATCTCTTCAAAAGGGCTTTTCGTTTTGGGCATAAGCTCTAAACGGTAGTCATTTTCTGCCAAATTTGCCAATTTTGCTGCTTTTAGCACTGCCGAATCCAAGTTCCCAAAGCCATCTATCAATTTTATCCCCATAGCATCTTTGCCTGACCATACGCGCCCTTGTGCGATGTTATCTACCGAAAGAGAATCTGCAAATTTTCTGCCTGTTTTTACTACATTCAAAAAATCTCCATATCCCAACGTAATATAACGTTGCATCAACGAATCTTGAAATGGGTCATTGGGCAAATTGGGATTCAAAAAATCTGCATTAGCATGTGTTTCTACATTGTCAAAAGTGATGCCTAATTTATTGTTAAACATTTTTTGGGTATTGAACAAAACTCCAAAAATGCCAATAGAACCTGTTATGGTATTTTTTTCTGCAAAAATATAATCTGCATGGGACGATATATAATAGCCGCCCGAAGCTGCCAAATCGCTCATAGAAACTACAATGGGTTTTGCCTTTTTTGTCAATTTGATTTCTTCCGTCATAATGTCCGAAGCTAAGGCACTTCCGCCAGGGCTATTTACCCGTAAAACAATGGCTTTCACATTCTTATCTTCGCGCGCTTTGCGAAACTCCTCCACAATCGTTTCCGAGCCTACTACGCCGTCTCCGCCTTTTCCAGAACGAATTTCGCCATCTGCAAAAATAATGGCTACCTTGTTTTTCGCATCTTCATTTTTGTCTTTTACGTTTGTCATATAACTTTTGAGGGAAACAAAACGCATTTTGTCGTCTTTTTCTAAGCCTGTTTTCACTTTTATCGCATCAAAAACCGCCTGTTCTGTAGCTAATTCATCTACTAATTTTACTTTTAAAGCAGCATCTCCTTGCCCAAATACAAAGGTCGTAGCAATGTTATCTACGTCTGCACGAGAAATATTGCGAGAAGCTGCCACATCATCTGCAAAAGTTCCCCACAAATCATCTATAAATTCCCGAAATTGTAGTTTGTTTTCTTCGCTCATTTGTTTGAGGAAATAGGGTTCTACCGCAGATTTGAATTTTCCTACGCGGAAAATTTTAGGCTCTAATTCCATTTTTTCAAAAAGTCCTGTATAGAACATGGGCGTAGCACCCAAGCCATTGAATTCTATCATGCCTGATTTGGGAATATAGATTTTGTCGGCTGTGCTTGCCAAATAATACATTTTTTCTGTATAAACTTCGGAATAGGCATAGATGAATTTTTTGGCTTTTTTGAACTCCAACAACTCGTCTCTGATAGCCTTCAAAGAAGCCCATCCGCCCGTCATCATGGGGTCAAGGGAAAGGTAGATGCCTTGTATTTTTTCGTCCTCTTTTGCTGCACGAATGGCATGAACGGTTTGAAATAAGCCCACTTTTGAAGCAGCAGAGCCGCCCGGAATGAATTTGTCCAAGTCGAAATCTTCCATACTGGCATTTTCGACCAATTCGCCGCCTAATTTAAGCTGCAAAACGGATTTGTCTTTGATGCTGACTTTTTCTGAAGAGCTTGCAGAGCCTATCATGCCTGCGATTCCCAAGCCCAAAATGAGAATAACGGCAAAAAATACGGCAAAAATTGCCAAAAAAGCGGCTAAGAATGTTTTAAAAAAATTCATAAGAAATTGGAAATGTGTGTAAATTGATAGGGAGTAAGTCGTAAGGAAAAATAAAATGTTACAATAGGGGAGGGGAGAGGGGGGAAAATGCTTACCTTTGTCTCGCAGATGAACGCAGATAAAGAGCAGATTTCGCAGATGTTGGGCTGCAAATAGGGGATTTTACTTCCTTTTTATCTGCGAAATCTGCTTACATCTGCGAAAATCTGCGTGAAACCAAAAGACATGAATTTAACCATAGCAGACAAAACCTTTCAATCTCGCCTGTTTACAGGCACAGGCAAGTTCCGTTCTTCGGCAGAAATGGAGGCGGCTTTGTTGGCTTCTGGTTCAGAATTGGTAACAGTAGCCCTCAAAAGGATTGATATTCAGCATGATAAAGATGACATTTTGCAACATCTTCGCCATGCGCATCTTCATCTTTTGCCCAACACTTCGGGGGTACGCACTGCAAAAGAAGCTGTTTTTGCCGCAGCATTGGCAAGAGAAGCCTTAGAGACCAATTGGGTAAAGTTAGAAATTCACCCTGACCCCAAATATCTCATGCCTGACCCCATAGAAACCTTGAAGGCTGCGGAGGAATTGGTGAAATTAGGATTTGTGGTTTTGCCTTACATCCATGCCGACCCTGTGCTGTGCAAAAGGCTTGAGGATATTGGTATTCAGGCAGTTATGCCGCTTGCTGCCCCGATTGGAAGTGCCAAAGGCTTGCAAATGCGAGATATGTTGGCGATTATTATTGCGCAAAGTAATGTGCCTGTCATCATAGATGCGGGCATCGGCTCGCCTTCTCATGCGGCAGAAGCGATGGAAATGGGGGCAGATGCGGTGTTAGTTAATACAGCGATTGCAGTTGCGGGCGACCCTATTGTTATGGCAAAGGCATTCAAAATGGCAGTTGAGGCAGGGAGAATGGCGTATCAGTCTCAACTTGTAAAGCCGTATTTTGGCGCAAAAGCCAGCAGCCCTTTGACGGCTTTCTTAGAGGAATAGGGTAGGAGAGGGGTAGTTATTGCAAAAAGTACAATATTTTATTTGCTTGATTATCAATTATTTATAGGCTCATTTGGAATTTATTTTCATTTTTTTTGTAAAAAAGCGAAAATAAATTTTGATGGTAATAAAATAGTACATACCTTTGTGTATTGTTAGTGTTTAAACAATGAAACAAAAAATGAAATATTAAAGCTGAAAAGCTTTTTCTAAGATAAAAATAGTAGGGGTTTTCATGGTCTGTGGGCTGCGCCGAGAAGGTCGCAGTCCTATTTTTTTATAAGAGTGGCTCACTTTCTAAAAGTGAGCCACTCTTTGGCGTAAAACAACTTTTTTTTACTATTTTCGTATTAAACCTACTGCTTATGCGGTTTAAAAACACACATACAACTATTTCTCCATTTTCCATGAAACATCAACGTTATTTTGTTCCTATTTTGTTGAGTACCGTTTTATTTTCGTCTTGTGTTACCAAGAAAAAATATATGGAACTTCAAACGCAGGTAGAATCGACCGAAAAATCTATTCGTGTGCAAGCGCAATCTTATAAGACGCAGATAGACGCTTGCAACACGCAATTTGCTACCTATCAATCAAAAATAATTGCTTGTGAGCAGGAAAAAGAAAAACTGAACAGCGATTTGGCACTTGTGCGCGGTCAGCTCAAGACGTATCAAGACCAAATCGCAGAGCTGAAAAATCAAAGCAGCGACTTGAAAATGCAACGCGA
>JAYUZN010000205.1:0-1882 GCA_043751755.1 Bacteroidota bacterium
AAATCTACTTTATTTGCCACCAAAATAAGGGCAGTTTCGGGGTGTTTTACTTTGAAAGTGTGGGCTATAGCAAGCGTTTCTGGGTAGGATTCTGTAGCAGCATCATACATAAACAGAATAATTTGCGCTTCTTTCATTTTTTCTAAAGCCCGTTCTACGCCTATTTTTTCTACAAAATCCTCCGTTTCTCGCAGCCCTGCTGTGTCCATAAAACGAAATAAAATGCCTTCTATCGAAATGCTATCTTCTATAACATCGCGTGTCGTGCCGGGAATGTGCGAAACAATGGCTTTTTCTTCGCCCAAAAGTGCGTTTAACAAGGTGGATTTGCCCGCATTCGGCTTGCCAACAATGGCTACAGGTACACCTTTTTTGAGGGCATTTCCCAAGCGAAATGAAGAAATCAGCTGTTTGATATGAATTAAAATGCTGTTTATCAGCTTTTTTAGCTGTGTTCTATCTGCAAATTCTACGTCTTCTTCGGCAAAATCCAATTCCAATTCTATGAGCGAAACGAAGTTTAAGAGTTTTTCGCGCAAGGCTTTGAGTTCTGTGGAAAAACCGCCTTTGAGCTGCCGTAAAGCGACTTTGTGGGCTGCAGCAGATTCGGCGGCTATCAAATCGGCTACCGCTTCTGCCTGCGCCAAATCCATCGCGCCATTGAGAAAAGCCCGTTTCGTAAACTCGCCCGCCTGCGCCAATTCCGCGCCATTTTCTACGATAAGTTGCAGTACTTGCTCCAAAATATAAGGGCTGCCATGACAGGAAATTTCTACTATGTCTTCTTTGGTAAAAGAATGTGGCGCGCGGAAAATGGACAGAAGTACCTCGTCTATGACTTCTTTTTCTCTCAAAATATTTCCAAAATGAATCGTATTTCCCTTTGCATTTTCTATATTTTTGGAGAATATTTTTTGAGCTATATGTATGGCATCTGCACCGGATATGCGGATAATGCCAAGTGCGCCAAGCCCTTGCGGGGTGCAGATTGCAGTAATGGTGCTTGTTTGATTCATGTTAGGGGATATTATTATGCAAATGAAATAGGAATAATAGCCTCTGACCCTTAATAGCCTGCTACAAATATATATTTTGCAAGCGTAAAAGTGTCGCTATATTTTTCTGTTAATCTGTCCACAAGTTGATGAAAAGCAAGCGTTTCTTGCGCATAAACGTTCATCTTTTCGTAGGAAGACCATACAACTAAACCCGAAATAGAAGAATGTTCTTTCTTGGAAAGCGGGTAGCCTTCATACACCACCATAGAAGGTACGCCTTCGTCTCTTACCCAATAATTGTTTTCTATGTCGGATAAATGTTCTTGTATATCTTCTTCATACAAATCATATTGTTGGATAACTGCATCCTTTCTCAAAACCATCTTCCGCGCGGTTTTTTCGGTTTTGGCATCTGTTTTTGCTTTTTTGCTGTTTTGTTTTTGACCAAAGTATAATGCTTCTTAAGCCTTTCTATGTAATCAGGCGTAAAACAAGTTGTGCTAACCATCTCCAAGATATTGGCAGAAATGGAGGTATTTATGCCAAACATACTTAATGAAGGGCTTATGAGCATGTCTATTGTCTCGTCTTCTTCTGTTGTATGAAGCCATTTGGCATAAAATGCGCGACTTTCCCAACCATAATCTATGGTAGCTACAATTTTACCTTGATTCATAGCCGCAATTTGTAAGGTTACTTTTTGGCAATCGCAGGTAGGGTCAGTGCAATACATTTCCAATAAGCCATAAATATCATCAGGTATTCCTGTTGTATCATGGAGTATCGTTATTTGCCTCATTTCAGTTAAACCTATTTCAGGCACAATTTCGTGAAAAGCTGTTAAAATCATTGTTTTTGATAATTAAAGTGTGAATAAATTTATC
>JAYUZN010000206.1:0-2471 GCA_043751755.1 Bacteroidota bacterium
TACAAAAATTGATATTTTGAAATAAAAGGCAGTAATATTAAAAAAACACTATGTTATAGTTGTTTTTATGTAAATTTAATGCACTGATTATCAGGTAAAATCAAGTCTATTATTATCCGAGCCACCATGCCTTTCTCAATTTCCCTATCTCACTATCGTTACCGTTCCCACCTTTTTAAACGGAATATTATTCTCCCATGTCCCCGTAACTACCCACGTATAAACCCCTTCTGGACATTCTACGTTTTTGTATTTGCCGTCCCATTGAAAATCTTTGTCATCAGAGGCATATAATAACATTCCCCAACGGCTGTAAACGTCCACATGAAAATCCCGAACGCCGTAATACCCTACAATAAAATACTGATTATTGACATCTCCATTCGGGGTGAAAACAGTAGGCACATAGACTGTTGGATTTTCGGCAAAAATGTATTTATAAGCGGTATCTTTGCAGAAATGACTGTCATACGCCACTAACATAGCCCTAAAATACCCCGCACGAGGATACATTGCGGTAGGATTTGCTTCATGCGAAGTTTCCAAAGCATTGCCTAACCTCGTGCCAAATTCCCAATAATATTTGTAGGCGTTTTGGCTCAAATTCGTGAAATGCACCAACATAGGCGCGAAACCCGAATCGGGGTCTGCCGTAAAATCTGCCACAGTTTCCACTTCATAGACATTTACAAAAACGGAATCTAATCTCCCTCTACAACCATTGGCAGAAGAAGTGCAATAGATAAAGCCAGAGCTATTCGGCTGAATCGTAATGCCTTGCGTAGTGTCGCCCGTACTCCAAAGATAGGAATCGCCGCCATCAGCCGTTAGGAAAATGGTTTCGCCTTTGCAAATAGAAGGGTCGCCTGTGATGACCGTAGCAGGAAGGGGCGTTATCATAACCGTTACCGTTGTGCTGCTTTTGCAGCCTTGAATATCTGTTCCTACGACCGTATAAGTCGTTGTAGCACTTGGATATGCCAAAGGGTCAGGAATATTTAGATTAGAAAGCGTGTTATTTTCATTCCAAAGATAGGTAGCAGCCCCAGAAACAGCGATTTGTATGGTGTCATCATCACAGATTCCGTAGGGACCGCCCGAAGTGAGGATAGGCAAAGGCATTACATTTACCTCCATAGTATCATTGTCTTTACAGCCAAAATTGTCTGTAACCGTCAAAACGTACTGCATAGTATCCGTAGGATTGGCAAAAGGCGCATCACTGTTAGGGTCAGAAAGGGCAGTCGCAGGCGACCAACTATAAGTCGTTCCGCCCGTAGCTTGCAAAGGCTTGCTATCCCCGATACACACATTCACATCTGCGCCTGCATTTGCAATAGGGAGCGGGTGAATATTGAGGCTTATTTGCCCCGTATCTCTACAACCTGCGGGGCTTACAATTTCTATGTTATAAGTAATGCTTGCCGTAGGAATCGCCACAGGATTGGCAATATTTGTCGCACTCAAATAGGTGGCAGGAGTCCAAATATAGGCAGAAGCATTGTTGATATTTAATTGTAGCTGAATCGTATCTCCCGAACAGCCCTCTATCGTGGAGCCTGTGCCAAAATCTACTTGAAACAACTGTACCAAAATCGTATCAGAATCCAAACAACCAAAATCCATCGCATAGAGAATATAGGTTTGGTTTGTAGCGATAGAAACAGTAGGATTCGGAATAGTTGTGCTGCTTAAGCCTGTGTTCGGAGTCCATGAAAAAGTAGGATTTGCAGCCCCTGTAATGCTTGCATTTAATTGTACACTTCCGCCTCTACACAAAAAAGTGTCATTTCCTGCCAAGATATTTATCACATTTTGAACCGTAATCAAGACAGAATCCGTTGAAAAACAGCCATTTGCATTTTGGGCATAGACATAATATAGCTGCGTGGCAGGAGGAGAAACGACAGGATTGTTAATATTTATATTGGAAATGGCGGTGTTAGGATACCAAGAATAGGTAACATTTGCTTGCGTAGAAGTTGCGCCCAAAGTCGTAGAAGCCCCCGGACAAATTGCAATGTCATTTCCTGCATTCACGTCCATCGTATTGCTAATGGTTATCGTTACATTATCCGTAGCCGAACAGCCATTTACATCAGTCAAAGTAACGTTATAAGTAGTCGTTCCGAGCGGCGTTGCAATCGGATTGTTGATGCTGTCATTGTTCAAAGTAGCCGCAGGAGTCCATATAAAAGAGCCTGTACCTGTAGCACTTAGGTTAGCACTTTGAGCAGGACACAAGGTCTGGTCAGGACCCGCATTGATAGCTGGCGGCGGATAAACAATAATCGTTCTAAAAGCCGTATCTACGGGAAAACAGTTGGAAGGGTCGTTTATAATAAGCGTTACTATATACGTACCCGCTACGGTGTAGGTATAGGAAGGTTCAAATAAATTAGAGGTAGCGGGGGGCGTAACGCCAAAATCCCAAGTATAAGTCGTAGTCGCAAGATTGATGCCCGAACTTA
>JAYUZN010000207.1:0-11777 GCA_043751755.1 Bacteroidota bacterium
TGTCAAATTGGCGGTATTATAGGCATTTTGTTGGGAATGGGGGCAGGAAATGTGGTAAGTACCGTTTTAATGAAATCTGCCTTTATCATTCCTTGGGCATGGATAGGTTTGGGTTTGTTGCTGTGTTTTATTGTCGGAATTATTTCAGGAATTTATCCTGCGTGGAAAGCGGCAAGCGTGGACCCGATAGATTCGCTGCGATATGAGTAGTTTCACGAATATTTTGCAAGGCTTTGCAGGTCGGTTTTGGCAGCAGATGCGACTATGCCTTGTTAGCGGTTTGTGGTTTTAACTCGTTGCACTTATCCAAGCTGTAATAATCTCGGTCAATTCAGCTTTTGCATTGTTAATGTCTTGCATATTTTTGAAAGTTGCGATGGCTCGGTCATTTTCTTTCCAAACTAATATTTTACTTGTATTTGCGATGAGTTTGTCTGTGGGTTGCGCCTGTTTTTTTGCTCCTCTATGAAAAATGAGTTGAACATTTTTAGTTGTCAAAGGCTGAATTCTCATCGTAATTCGGTCTTCATTTTCAAAGCAATAATTGGGTCCATTCCATTTTATGTTTTCTGTCAAATGCTTGTCTGCGGATAAGATGCATATTCGCAAATGCTCAATTTCTTCTCTAAATGGATGAATTAGTTCGTCCAAAAAGTCCGTTACTTCGTTGTTAAGATTAATTATTTGATTTTCCATTGTTAGGATTTTTAAAAAATATTTTTTCGCTATGCTATGTTAAATTTTATTCCTGCTGTAAAGAAAATGGAGCTGGCAAAACGCAAATATTTCTCATTTTACCACAAATATCTCTCATTTTACCGCAAAGTTCGCAAAGGAATCGCAAAGAACGCAAAGGAATAACTCAAAAATCCTCAACTTTGCGTACTTTGCGTGGGCTTTCTTTGCGAACTTTGCGGTTTATAGACTCAAAAGCCGAAAAATTTAGCTCTTTTTTCTTTACAGCAAGAATTTAGGCAGATTTTGCAGATATAGTTTACATGTTATCGGCGAAATCTGCTATCATCTGCAAAAATCTCTGCAAACCTCAGCTTACCACCAATCGAAACCCAACACTATGCACATTTTGAATCTCTATTCTCCCATCTTCTTTGAGGTATTTTCGCAATTTTGAAATAAACACATCAAGGCTCCTGCCCGCAAAATAATCATCATTTCCCCAAATAGGGTTCAAAATATCCTCCCGTTTGACCACATTTCCCATCTCCAAACAGAGCAAACGCAGGACATCTGCCTCCTTTTGCGTAAGGTTTTGCTTTGCCGTTTCGCCATGACACAGCACCAAATTTCTGTATTCTAAGCGATAATTTCCCAAAATAAATAACTGCTTATTTGCCATCGGCTTTTGTTGGCTTCTTTTCAAAAAAACCTCTATCCTCAACACCAATTCCTCGATGTTAAACGGTTTTGTAATATAATCATCTCCGCCCATTTTGAAGCCTGCAATTTTATCTTCCTTATTCGATTTTGCGGTAAGAAACAAAATTGGCACTTTTTCGTCTTTGGCGCGGATTCGTTCTGCCAGCGAAAAGCCATCTAATTTGGGCATCATCACATCTAAAATACACAGGTCATAGCTTTTTTGCTGAAAAGCTGCCCAGCCCGCTTCACCGTCCATACATAAAGCGATTTCGTAGCCGCAGATTTGCAAGTAATCGCGGATAACACTGCCAAGATTTTCGTCGTCTTCGACTAAAAGGAGTTGTGATTTGGACATATAAGGAAATGAAAAAGAATAAATGAAAAATGAAAAATGAAAAATATGCCTAAATTAATGTTTTTGACAAATAAAAACAGTATTTTATTTTATTTTTTCAGATTCTGAGTTCATACAAATAGTTGGCTTTTTTTCATCTGCGAAATCTGCTATTATCTGCGGAAATCTGCGTGAACTTCTGCAAAGATAGCAGAAATTATTGAGATTCAGCCCGAAAATGCGCTACTATTTTCAAGGAACCTGCCGTTCCTGCAATCATAAGGGCAGGAAAAACAGACAGCCACCAACTATCGGGCGAGTCGCGGGCTTGATTCAGGATTTTGCCCCAACTTACGGTTTCTATCGGAAGACCTATATTTATAAAAGAAAAAGCGGCTTCTAACAAAATCAAATCTGCCAGACTCAACAGCAAAATAGAAATAAGGGGAGGCAAAACATTGGGTAAAATGTGCTTTGTTAAAATCCGTATTTGTGATAAACCTAAGGCTTCTGCGGCTTCTATATACGGCAAATTCCGCACTTGTGAGGCGAGGCTACGAGTCAAACGTGCGATTCCCATATAATAGGAAAAACCTATAATTAAAATGAGCGAAAAAAGGCTGCGGGGCAGCATAAGCGACAAAGCTATAACAATCAATATGACAGGCAAAGCCATTTGAATATCAGTGAGTTGTGTAATGAACTTGTCTATGGGAAAGGCAGTTTTCTGGTTTAAAAAAGAAATGAATCCCATTTTTTTCCCTATCCAAGCAAACAGAAAAATAGTGCCTATCAAGATGCCTATTCCAACCAATATATATAACATAGCTTGTCCTACATTTTGCGACAAAAAAGCAGCTTCTATATTGAATCTCGGAATATAAAAACCGTAAAAAAAACCTAAAAATATACCCATAAAAATGCCATATTTTTGTCCTCGTGTAAGTACCCATTTTGTATCGCCAAAATACCCTGCCATTCCCCCCAAACCTATCCCCAAAAAAGCCATAAGCAACAAACCGCCTATCCCTACAGAAAGGCTTGTTTTTGTGCCTTGTATAATGCTTGCCAACACATCTATGTCTTGTCTATCTGTGCCAAAATAGTGCGTAAAGACTTGATTTTCTGTTTTTTCATGAGAAAAAGGAGGCTGTAATTTCAGCTTTCCTGTATATTTTGTATCAAAAGGACAGAGCGTCCAAATCGCTTTTTGATAGGGAATATGCTTCCAATCTGCCTCCGCCACAGATTGCCATGTCTGCTTGCCAGAACGCGTATTTGGCAGGGAATCGCAAGCGGTTTTTGAGGCAAAAAGGGGGTAATACGATTTATTGTTATAAACGATATATACAGGTTTTTCGGAGCTTAGAAAATCGGCAAAAAGGGCTGTGATGACTAATAGACATAAAAATACTGTCGCTACGAAACGAGCGAGAAATAGGACAGAAAACGAATGGACAATGGCTTTATAGCTTGATAAATATCGCATTCACATCTTTTATAACACCTGCCAAATCGGTTTCTACCTTATAAGTTGCAGAAAGAGTTGTATCATTTACGCGATTGAGGGCAAAACTCCTGAAAATATAGCGCGTACTACTACAATTTCTTTCATAATCTGTAAAATTGACCCCTGCGGCATTGATAGTACCAGGCATATCTATTCGAGGAACTTCGGGGCTTGTATTACATACATAGCCCGCATGTCCCCGCAAAGAAAGGTTTTCTGCCCCAAAATTGGCGACAATACTCACAGGAAAACCTACAGGATTTGCGCCTGTGCCTTGTTCAAAACCTATATAATTTCCTATATATGCATCGCGAAACATATTTCTCTGTGTGCAGTTTCCTGCTGTGTCTTTGAGGTAGCCGTCTGTGCAGTTACACATCTCTGTCATTGCATCACAAGCGGCATTTTCGCCACAATTGAGCCGTTTACAGACATCTTTTTGGCAAGCTAAGAAACAAAAACAAACTGCTAATAACAAAAGTATGAAAACGTTTTTCATAAAAAAAGTATGTGAATTGTGAGAGATAAGGAACAAAAATTAAATAACTTGCCATTTTTCTCACCACTAAGGCACGAAGAAACACAAAGTAATATAGTAAAAGAAGACAACTAAGCCACACTTTTTCTTTCTTAGTTTTCTTCGTGCCTTAGTGGTAAATGATGATTTTATTCTTTTCGTATTCCTAAACGGCACAAAGGTAGCGAAAATTTGGTAGGTAGCGCAATAAAGACCGTTTTAAGCTTTTTTGCGGTTTATCAAACCGCACAACTAAAAAAACCTAAAACCAGCTTTTTTTGCTGCTTCTTCCGCCCAAACCTAAGACTCCCATCAAGCCTCTTGTAACCTCTTTTGCGACAGTTCGCCCAATTTGTCGCGTAATTGTGCTATCCATTAAGTTTTCAAAAAAGCCTTTTTCTTCCTTTCCGCCTTTGGTTTTAGGCGTTTTCTCCTCCTCCTGTGCTGCCTCTTCTTTTGCCGCTTCCTGCATTTTGGCTGTGAGCATTTCGTAGGCACTTTGGCTGTCTATTGCTTTGTTATATTTGCGAACTAAGGGCGATTTGTTTATGATTGTCTCCATTTCTGCCGCAGTCAGCACGTCCATACGGGATTCGGGCGCACGCAACATGGTGTGTGCAAGCGGCGTAGGCGTACCTTTTTCGCTCAAAGCTGTTACTAAAGCCTCGCCAATTCCCAACGAAGTGAGCAAATTTTCTATGTCATAAAATTCAGATTCTGGGAAATTTTGCGCCGCTAACTTTATGGCTTTTCTATCTTTTGCGGTAAAAGCCCGCAATGTATGCTGTATTTTTAGCCCTAATTGCCCCAAAATAGCTTCAGGAACGTCATCTGGGCTTTGCGTACAAAAATAAATACCTACCCCTTTGGAACGAATGAGTTTGATAATCGTTTCCAATTGGTCTAACAAAGCCTTGCTTGCTTCCGAAAAAATAAGGTGAGCTTCGTCTATAAAAATGCACAATTCGGGCTGCTCCGCGTCTCCTTTTTCGGGAAAAGAAGCATAAATTTCTGCCAATAAACTCAGCATAAACGTAGAAAATAACATAGGTTTATCCTGAATATCGGACAAACGTAAGACTGAAATATAGCCTTTTCCCTCCTCATCTATGCGCACAAGGTCCTGCACATCAAAGGAGATTTCGCCCAAAAACTTATCTGCGCCTTGCTGCTCCAATGCGATAATATTGCGCATAATTGCGCCTACAGAAGTCGTAGAAATCTTGCCATAATCGGCTTCAATTGACGCAGCCCCTTCGTTTGAGAGAAATTGAAGGACTTTTTTGAGGTCTTTCAAATCTATCAAAGGCAGGCGATTATCGTCACAATATTTGAAAACTACGCCCAAAACGCCTGTTTGTGTGTCGTTGAGTCCTAATATTTTGGAGAAAAGAATAGGTCCAAACTCCGTAATAGTCGCACGCAAACGTACACCCGGCTCATCAGAAAGGGAGAGCAGTTCTACAGGATTGGCTTGCGGAGCAAAAGGAATCCCAATTTTTTGGCTACGTTCCTTGATTTTGTCATTGTTTGTACCCGCCGCCGCAATGCCCGAAAGGTCGCCTTTTATGTCCATCAGCAAAACGGACGTGCCATGTCTGCTCAACTGCTCTGCAAGGGTTTGCAAAGTCTTGGTTTTACCCGAACCCGTAGCCCCTGCAATCAAGCCATGACGGTTCATCATGCGCAAAGGTAGGTAAATTTTGGCATCAGCCGCTACTTCGCCGTTGAGCATCGCTGCCCCAATTTCGATGCTTTGCCCTTTGAAGGTGTAGCCTTTTTGGATTTGTTCTGTGAAGTCCATGTAATTATGGTGTTACATAAAATTGAAGGATATAATGCCATGTTCCTAACACAGCAGGAATATCTGTTACTACTTGATTATCAATATAATAAATATTATTTTCTAACTTCATAAATTGCCAATCTGTGCCTGTTGTTGTGCAACCATAAATGACCGCAATTTCTTTTCCTTCCATCTCATTGAAGATTTTCGCGCCATACATTTGGGCGGCACATTGCGCTATTCCCCATTCCATATCCTCATTTTTTGCCTCTACAAGCGAAATAATCGGTGTTTCTATATAGGGTTTTGGGGGGTGCAAGGCGAAGAAAAAATCACATTCACCCGACAGGTCATCTTCAGGTCGGGCAGAAATATCTTCCCCCGAAAACAGGGTAATTTGTGTGGCATAAGCCTTCACAATTTCTAACAAAATGGGCGAAACGAGCCTTTCTGCCTTAGATTTCTCATTCGTAAGCGGCATGAGTTTTGCCATTTCTAAGGTTTCGGCAAGCCAAGAACTGGGGGCTACTTTTTCAATAAAAGCAGGAAAAAGTGCGCCAAATTCGGCATTCAAGCCAAATTTACGAATCACTGTTTTTATTTTTTTGTAATTGCTGTAGCCCATAAGTTGAAATTTATGGGGCAAAAATACACATTTTTTCAGATATTTGTGCAAAATATGTCATCTGTCGCACAGATTTTAACAGTTAACAGTTAGCAGTGAACAGTTAGCAGTTATGTCTCACTTTCAACTTTCAATTCTCAACTTTCAACTTTCAACTTTCATTTCTTATTTCTCATTTAACTATGCCATTTTCTTACTATATTCTCTACAAACCTTACAATATGTTGTCGCAATTTAGCCAAGAAATACCAGGGCAGATTACGCTCGCAGACATAGATTTTCCTTTTGAAAAAGACGTGTATCCTGTGGGTAGATTAGATGCAGATAGTGAAGGATTGCTGTTACTAACAAATGATAAAAGCCTCAATTTCAAAGTATTAGACCCCAAAAATGAGCATAGTCGCACTTATTATGTGCAGGTAGAAGGCGACATTTCGGACGAAGCGATTGCAAAATTGTGTGAAGGCGTGGAAATTACAATTCATGGAAAAAAGCATATTACCCAAAAAGCAAAAGTGGAAAAATTGGCAGAAATCCCCCTTTTTCCTCCCAGAAATCCGCCCATTCGTTTTCGCCAACATATCCCTACTTCGTGGGTTTCTATAACCCTCACAGAAGGCAAAAACAGGCAAGTGCGGCGCATGACGGCAGCAGTCGGGTTCCCTACTTTGCGCCTTGTGCGGGTGCAAATGGGCAAAGTAAAGTTGGGAGATTTGCAACCCGAAGAAGTGAGGGAAGTAGTTAAAAGCAGTATTTTATAAAGGGTTTTTCTTTAACTCTTCCCGTAGTTCCGTCAAAATTTTGCCCAATAAATTCAAGCCTCGCCATTTTTGGGGAAAAGCCGAATCAGGATTGTCGGCACTTAGCCCAATTCCCCAAATCTTATCCACAGGACTTGCTTCGACCAAAGTCGTTTCGCCTGTGCCGAGCAAGGCTTTTCGCAGGTTTTCGTTTTGCGTAAATTTATGGAAATTGCCTTCATATACGATTCTTTCCCGATTTTGCAGCCATTCTGCCTCATCATAGCCGCTCACAGCCCGCCCCAATTCTTTTTGAACAGAGGGTTTTGAGGTTCGCAAAATTTGCGCAGCGATTTCGTCATCACAAAATAGCTTGGCTTTACAGTACATCATATATTGCTCGGCACAGTTGAACGTGATGCCTTCTACGACAAAGGGCGAATGATGCCACTGCGAAAAAGGGCTTTCTGTACGCCAGAAAAAGGTGAATGTTTGAGACATGTTATTTTATTTAATCATCATCAAAAAGTGCGGAGAATATGACCCCAATAGCAGCCCCTCCTATTGCGCCTAATGCAAATGCAGCTATTAACTCTTTGTCTATGTCTTTTTGGATAGACGAGTTTTGTACAGCTACTTTGTTTTCAATAAGTAGTTGATTTATCTCTTTAACTGTTTTATAATAGTTATTTTCATCATAATAAAACACTTTTATTTTATCTCTATGAGGAACCTTTAATTGTATCTTTTTATTGCATAACACAATACAAGGCTTGCTTTGTTCTAAGGCGTAATTTATCTGTTTAGTTATGTTATCTATAATTGAATATTCTTCGATAATACCCACACACACATCTGATTGTCTAATTTTTTCCCACGTTTTTTCTGAAAAAACGCTATCATCAGGGTTAAAACTAAATTTAAAGCCTTGATTTTCCGTAGCTTTAAATAATTTATATCTGAAATTAATACTGTCTTCGCTTCCATCAATGGCACAATATATATGATTCGTTTTAAGCTGTTGTATGAATTTATTATTATGTTCTTGATAGCCTTTCACAGAAGACCTAATAAGTTCAGCGATAGGTCGCTTGATTTGAGATATTTTTATATTTTTGTAAAAAAAAGCAGCATCATACAAATCCATAACATACAAAAACGCACCATTCACAAAAGAAGGCGTAATCATATCTATGCCATAAAAAGATAACTCTACAGGCGTTTGATAATTTTGGGAAAAGGTTTCCTCAATATATTTTCCTACTTTCAAGCCACCTAAGCCCGAAGTCCAGTCATCTGTAATATCTGTAATGAGTTTGAGCATAGTTAAAAATCTATATAATCGCTTTCTTCTTTTTCTCGTAATTGATTGATATTGAAGGCAATATGCAGAAAATTACCTATATGTGTTGAGCTTAAACCCATCAGAGAAACACGACCATTTTCTAAAATAAGCTGCCCATTTTCGGACAAAATATTGAGGCTTCCTTTCAAAGCCTGAACACAAGTTAGCACCGTATTTAAGCCTCTACCTCTATTTTGAATCTTTGTACGGCTCGATATCCAATCTCTTGTTGCATATTCAATAACACTTGCATCATCTACAAAAGCCTCGTGCAAATAGCAATTTCTAATATTTGATACGATTCCTGTCCCTAAATCTGAGGCAATCATCTCAAATTGCCCTTCTTTTGTAACCGCAGGAATAAAAATAAAACCATTTGTATCAAAAGAATGTTGGCAAATATTCATAAACAGCTCGGAAAACAAGGTTTCTATGCCTTCTGTGTCTAATTTTTGCGTATCGGCTTGTACGGAATTTTGAAAAAACTGTTTCACAATTCCTTTAATCATTTGCGTTTCTGCCTCATTTTGGGCAGGTGCAATATACATATCTTGTCCCAAAGGCGTTTTCAGATAATCTATACAAACCATATTTTGAAGCCTTTGACAACAAGCATTTTCAGGTCAAACATGCTGAATATCAATCTGTTTACTCTCACACCATTTCTGCAAACAAAGATAAAAAGCAAGTGCCTCTGTTGCTATATGTTCTACCTCATGCCAATGCAGTTCTATGACTGTCTCTGTTTTATCAGCGATTTCGTGCAGTAGTTTTTGCCAAAAAGAAAGGCTTACATGAGCAGAAAGTATATATTTCATTTTCCAATATTTCTCACAAAAATAGCCTTTTTTTTTGTATTCGTTGTATCTTTTTTTCTGTTTGTGCATTATAAAGCAAGGATTCTCTCAAAAGATATTTTTCCCAAACATAAGAAATCGCCGTATATTGCGAAAAAAATGACCTAAACCCTCATTTCCCATTAACGATTCATACTTTGGCATCTTCTTATCACATTTCGGAAGCACAACTCTCAACGGAAAAAGAGTGGATTTTGGCGGCGCAACAGGACATTCATGCCTTCGGAAAGTTGTATGACTTCTATTATAAACGTATATTTCTGTTTATTTACAAAAGAATGGCAGATGAAGACCTTGCGGCGGACATAACTTCGCAAGCGTTTTTGAAGGCTATGACGAATATACAAAAGTTTAACTTTCAGGGAGTTCCGTTTTCGGCATGGATGTATAGAATTGCGTTGAATGAGGTAAATATGCATTATCGGCAAGACAAATCGCAGCTCCACGAAAGCGCGGAAAAGTCGCAACTTGCGGATATTTTGGAAGAAACCGAAGAAAAGGTAGATGAGGACTTGTTGAAGCACTTAGCAAAAGCCCTCGAAACCTTATCTACAGAGGATATGCAGCTTGTTTCTCTGCGTTTTTTTGAGGAACTTTCTTTCAAAGAAGTCGCTGATATTGTGGGAATTACCGAAAATAATGCCAAAGTAAAAGTGTATAGAATCTTGGAAAAAATAAAGAAGAAAATGGGGAAAGTTGAAAGTTGAGAGTTGAAAGTTGAAAGTTGAAAGTTGAAAGTTGAAAGTTGAAAGTACACGTTGCTCTTTCTCTTATCTTGTTTATCTTGTAAATCTTGTCTAAAAAAACAAAAATCTTGTCTAACATCTACACAAAACCACACAAAATATCATGAAAGAATATAAACTCAACATTGACCGCAAAATGCCTTCTGATGCCGACATAGACAAGCACAAAGATTTTGCGAAATTACTTGCTCAAATGCCGAAAACGCCTCCCATTGAGGCAATAAAACCTTCATTTATAAGCCGTTATGGAATATACATGGCAGGGCTTGCTGTGGCTTTTATTGGGCTTGGAATATGGTTTTCGCAGCCCGAAAAACAAGTAACAGAAACGGCTATTATCGCTGATTCTACCTTACAAATGCCTGTAAATGAAGAGAAAAAAGCAGAAACACCTATCATTTCCGAAATCAAAAAAGAAACGATTCCTGCCCCTATTTCTCCCAAAATAGAAAAAGAAGCAAAAGAAAAACAGCCAGAAAAACCTATAGAAAAACCTGCGGAAAAACAGCCTATTCCCGAACCTGCAAAGGCTGTAGAAACTCCTGCAAAGCCAGAAACACCTGCTTTGATAGAGCCGCAAAAACCCAAAGGCAAAACGCTTGCTTTCAAGACTGATGTAAGCCGTTTTCCCGAATTGAGCATCTATCAAGGCATTCAATGGGAATATGTAGGCACTTCGGACGAAGAAAACCCCTACAAAAACGGCGTGTTAAATGTTAAAAATACTTGGAAAAGTGTGGAAATTCAAAAGAAAGATGCAGCTACTTATCTGTTAATTTTGACAGATAAAGAGGGCAAAACCTTTTCTTTTCCCGCCCGTCCTGTGTTCAAAGACAAGGAGTATGACGAGGCAATGAAAATTTATCAAGAGAAAATGGGCAAACTCAAAGGGGTTGATTCAAAAAATTGGGATTGATAAGAATCAAAAGGGTGGCGCACTTTTCAAAAGTGCGCCACTCTTATATACATTATAGTGCCATTTAGAAAATGGCAGCTACTTGCAATACTTTTTTATCTTATCATACGCCGACAAATCCCCAATTTGCCCAGCATAACTCCAATCCAAGCAAGCCCCGTCCGTATCTGCTGCCTGAAATTTAATGGTAGCACGCACATTATAGCCCGCAGGGTCGTTCGGCTTTTTGTGAATTACCTCATTTATATCCGAAATAGCCCCTTCATAATCCCGAATGCTCAGCCTTGCTTCTATTCGCTCAAACAAAATATCCTCGTTGCCAGGGTCAAGTTTCATGGCTTGCGAATAATCGTTGATAGCCCCCCTTGCGTCTGAAAGGGCTATCTTTATTTTGGCACGTTGCCGATAAATACGCGGGTCTCTCGGACGTGATTGCAGGGCTACATTGAGGTCACTCATGGCACCAAAAGCGTCATTTGTCTCCAATTTCGCCATAGAACGATGCAAATATGCGTCAGGATTGTCCGCCCGCAAGTCTATCGCACTCGAAAAGTCGGACACAGCTTCTGCATGTTTCCCCAATTGCTGATAGGCAAAGCCCCTATTAAAATATGCCGCATCATTTTGAGGATTAAATTCCAAAACATACGAAAAATCTTTCGCAGCATTGGCAAAGTCTTTTCTTGCCAAACGGTCTGTACCCCGTTTGAAAAAGAGTTTTTCCTGCCCAAAAACACCCAAAGTCAGCAAGCAAAATAAGAAAGTAAAGAAGATGTATTTTTTCATGGTTTTTTGATTTCGATTTAGATTTCACGCAGATAAGCGCAAATGTAAGCAGATTTCGCAGATAAGGAGGTTTTTTATCTGCGAAATCTGTATGAATAAGCTAATAAAAAAGTATTTTTTTACGAAACCTGCATGAATAAGTATTGAAAAATGAATAACTTGACGATTTAGTTATAGCAGCCATTTTGAGCATTTCTTAGTGCCGTAGGCACGAAATATTTATAGAAAATGGGAT
>JAYUZN010000208.1:0-4660 GCA_043751755.1 Bacteroidota bacterium
TTTGACATCATTTTTTTTGCCTCTGTGCGCAAAATCATACGCGCTTTCTCAAAATTTTCGGGCTGCAATTTCACAAAAAAGCCTTTTGCTGCTCCCGCATCGCCCAATTCTATCCGAAAATATCGGTCAGTAAACTCATCACATTCATATTCGATATGATTCGTTTTCAAAGCCTGCAAAATTGCTTCAGCTTCTCCTTTATCCCTAAAACGTTTAAAAACCACAAATTCTTCCATAAAATACAGGTTGCTTTATGAAAACAAAGGTAGAAAAAAAAATAGAGAATACAAACTTTCAATACTTCGCTATTTACGGGAAATCTATCCCATTTTAAGGATAATTTTCATTTCCCTATTTTTTAGCTAACTTTGTCCCATAATATCTCTTTTTATGAAAAAAATGTTCATTATCCTTTCTATTGCAGCGGCTGTTTTTCTCCTTTTTCGCTACCTTGTCAATGAAAGCACTTTTCGCAGGGTAGAAATTGGCACAAAAACCTCTCAAAATGACACCTTGCGTTTGCCTTGGGCAAATATTACCGCTCCTAATTGGGAAATTTCTGCGGATAAAAGACGCGAAATTCATGAAAAAATGGATAGTTTGTACAAAAACGTGTTGGGAAATCAGGGCAATTATTTCAATCCGCATAGGGATAATATTTTTTTTAAAGACCGATTTACAGGCAAAGAATGGGTAGATAGCTTGTTCAATCGGCGATGGTATGATGAAGAAGGCTATCAGCATCAAAATTTTCAGATAGACTATGACGGGGATACTTGGGGCGCAAATTATGATATGTGTTTGGGCTTAGATGTTTTTATTCAGAATCCGAAATATGTTTCTACATATATAACGTACTATATGGTGGAACAAAACTATGGCAAACGAAAAACGAATACGACAAGTAATGTAAATATGAATCGTATGAAAGCGGAGGTGCTGTTGCGAATTGTGTTGAAAGGGGAACTTGACGGGGTTTCGCGGCTTTTTTATGGCAAATCTTTACGCACTTTTGAGAAAGAGGTATATATGCCTTTGGGAGAGGTGATGTATGGAATAGAGCAGCCGAATTCCGTACTTGCCATTTTCTAAATGGCAACAAATACACTCCCATTTAGAAAATGGGAGCTACGGAAAAAACTACCGTATCAGCGTAACCGTTCCCCCATTCGTCAAACTTCTCCCATCTCTCAAAACAGCCTTATATTGATACGCATAAACCCCTTCTTGTGCAGGTTTTCCCTTGTCCGTCCCGTCCCAAAAGTCCGTCAGAGCCGAAAAAGTCGTCATTTCCCTTCCCCACCTGTCATACAAAGTCAAAGCAAAAGAAACTACTTCAAGCCCTTGCGCCTTCCATATATCATTTTCGCCATCTCCATTTGGCGTAAACACGTTTGGAAAATATAAACTCCCTTTTGTATAAACAAAAAAGCCATGCGAAACCGTATCACTACAGCCCGAAGGCAGAGAAACGATAAGGGTAACGAGAAAACTATCCGTTGTAGCATAGACATGACGAGGGTTTTTTACAGCAGAGAAGTTTCCATCTCCAAAATTCCATTGCCAGCTTAGGTTTCCTGTCGTACTACTTTCATTGGTGAATTGCACCTGCGACAAGGTATAAATATCTGTGGGCAAATAGCTAAATGCCGCCGAAACAGTGATATAAGTAATTGTAACAGGCAGATTTGAGGTATCATTTCCGCAAGAATCGGCTACTACAAGGCTATATTCTCCAGCAGAAGTGGCATATAAGGTGCTTTTTCCTATAGAATTAGGAATAAAAATACCATTCAATAGCCATGCAATTACATTTCCGCCATTTGCTATCAAAGCCGTACTATCTCCTTCACAAATAGCAAGATTCCCGACCGTTTGAATGGTAGCCGTAGCCGTAGGAGCTTGCAAAATGACCGTTTTCTCCGCAGTATCTTTACAACCTTCTGTATTTGAACCAATTACGCAATACGCCGCAAAGCTATTTATATACAAAGAATCATTTGTTTGCCCGTTTAGGATAGCATTATTTTTGTACCATTGATAGGTGTTTGCCCCAGAAGCCACAAGCAAAACAGGATAAACAAAGTTACAAGCCCGCACAGTGTCATTTGGCGTAATTGTAATACTCGGTTTTGGCGCGAAATTGACTGCAAAAGGCGTAGAACTTGATATACAAGCTCCAAAACTTACGGTTAAAACATAATTTCCTGCCTGTGAAACCTGCAAATTGGCATTATTGCTTAGATTTACGCCATTCAAAGTCCATTGATAGGTCGTGAAATTGCCTGTAGTTTGCAAAAGGGTACTTTCTCCTGCACATAATAAACCATCGCCCGTAATGATAGGCAGATTCATCGTAGAAGTTTGTACCAAAATACCTGTAGAAGTGCCTGTACAGCCATTTCCATCTATTACAGCCACGCTATAAGTCCCTGCATTATAGACAGTTAGGGTATTATTGGTTTCTCCTGCTAAAATAATCCCATTTTCAAACCATTGATAACTTGCATAGCCATTGCAGCTCAATTCTACAGAATCTCCCATACAAAAAGGATTTGTTCCACTCGCAATATTGATAGTTGGCATGGGCAAAGGATAGAACAAAACGCCTGTTATAGCACTTGTATCAGGGCATGTTCCTATGTTATTTGTCCCTACAACTTGATAATTACCTGCCAAAGTTATCGCAATCGTATCGACATTTATATTGCCTGAAGGGGTGAGCCAAACATAGTTATTTCCTCCATTTGCAGCCAAAAAAATAGTATCTCCTACACAAAGCGTAAGATTTGTAAGCGGAACAATGGAAAGGGTAGGGGAGGGCTGTACGGTAACATTCATATTTGCGGACGTATCTCTGCAATTTTGGGAGAAAATAGCAATGACACTATAAACCCCAGCCTGTGTTACAGCCAGATTTTGCCCTGTCGCACCAGCAATCGGATTTCCATTGAGTAGCCATTGATTAGTTAGGCTTGCCGTAGTCGTAAAATGAACCGTATCCCCCGCGCAAATAGTCGTAGGGGCAGCCGTTTGAATGTCTGCCATCGGATTTACGGCTTGAGTAATTTGAGGGCTGCAAATACTTGTGCTACAATTAGTTATAGCATTCGTAACGGTTACACAAAAAATCCCATTTTGATTGACAAAAAGGGTGTCATTTGTACTTATAATAGGATTTTGCCATTGGTAATTTCCGCCTCCTGTCGCCACAATCATAATACTATCTCCCACACAAAACGTTGTATTACTTGCATTTATCGTTGCATTTGGCAAAGGATTGACGGTAACATTTAGAATAGCCGAAGAATCTTTGCAGAGAAAAGCATTCGTTACTTCTACGAAATAAGCCCCTGATGCAGCCGCATTTTGCGTGCTTGTATTGTTGCCATTTACCCCATTATTGAAAAACCAATTATAAGTACCCCCTCCAGAAGCAGTTAAAGTTACATTTCCGCCTGTACAAAAAGTAGTTGCGCCATTTGCTACAATATTTGCCGTAGGCTTAGGATTTACCGTAACCACCACAATGGCAGAAGTCGCTGAACAGTTATTGGAATTCGTTACTTGAACCGTATAATTACCTGATACAGTAGCTGTTAGGTTTTGCGTATTGCCTCCTATTGGATTTCCATTCAAGAACCATTGATAGGAAACACTTAGCGAACAAGTCAAAACAACGCTTCCCCCTGCGCAGAAAGTCGTGCTACTTTGTGGGGTTATATTGACAAAAGGAGCATTAAAAACGGTAACATTTGCAGTGTCTGTATTGCCTGTACACGTGCCAGCCGAAGAAATCGTAGCGTAGTAATTGCCTGAAAGTGAGACGATGATAGGAGTTGAATTGCCCCCATTTCCTGCGGCAATCGCATTTCCATTATGATACCATTGAATCGTAGCCCCTACGGGCAAAGCGGAAACAATAGAAAGCGTATCACTATTTCCTGCACAGAAAAATAAGTTATTTGCATCAAGATTATAGCTTGGAGCAGGAATCGTATTGACTTGAAAAGTATCTTGATAAATGCCCGAACAGTTGCCTGATGTTACCACAAGCCGAAAACAAGCCGTATCTGCCAAAGCCGAAGGCGTGTAAACGAGATTGTTTGCGCCTACAATATTTGTCCAAACTCCTGCACAGTCATTTTGGAGTTGCCATTGATAAAGTGGGAGAAAAAAAGTGTCCGCAGCAGGGGCTGTAAAAGGAACTCCCGTTCCTGTAATAGCGCAGATAGTTTGCGGATTTTGGGCGGTGTTTATATTTCCAATAGCAAAAGTAGTAGGTTTCGTTTCCAAGTAAACAGAGCCATTTGTCGCATTTACGCCGCCACTATCTGCCTGCACAATCCCCGAAAAACCGTTCCATGCACAATCATCATAAAATATTTTTACACGTCCTCCTCCTCCCGAACCGCCATTATTTCCATTCGCAGCAGGGGCGATTGTTACCGTAGTATATAGTCCGCTTGCAGAACCACAGATAAACGCAGGTTCTTGATAAGCCGCGCTATCTCCAGCCCCTCCTATTCCGCCCGCCCCCAAGACTCCCCCATTTGCAGATACAAGCCCGAATATTTGCAAGCTTCCTCCCGCATCCATCCAGATAGCTCCGCCACTTCCGCCGCCCCCTCCAGCTCCTCCTCCTCCAGCTCCTACGTAG
>JAYUZN010000209.1:0-5739 GCA_043751755.1 Bacteroidota bacterium
CCGAGTATGGAAGCGGACGCTTCAAGAAACTGCCACAAGCGGACGCTTGCGGCAGCTATTCCGATAATTTAACCCCGTTTATTTTATAGGTACCACTTATAACTAAATAGTCAAGTTATTTATTTTCCATTCCTTTGCTGCTTGTTGCGCAATATACTCGCCAATATTCCAATACAGATTGATGAGTTCTGTATTTACAGCTTTGAAAGCACTTGTACGGGCTTGTTGTATGAGTTGTACAATGGCAGAAAATTGTGTTTGTAGCATAATTTTTTATTTCGCACAGATTAAGAAAAATTTGTGCGGATATGTTAATAATTGCTATCTTTCATGGCATTCAGATACAGAGTTTTTCTATTATTTCTAAGGAATTTTCTACTTCTTCTTGTGTCCACTCTTCAAAATTTTTCATGTTATTTATAAGATAATTTACTACAAAAGTAGTGTTTTTTGAGCAGATTAAGCAAAATTTGCGAGAATCTGCGGTTAAATCTGCGCAAATCTGCGAGAAAAAATTAACATCTGCTTATCTCTCTCGGTATTTTCTTGAAAATGAGCTTATGTTTTTGCATAAATCCCTGTGTAAGCAAACAATATTTTGGCAGGACTTAGTTACTCACTTGTAAGGTGTCGCAGTTTTAAGGGTATGCCACCCTATTAAACGTAAATGTTCCTTATATCATCTTACTTATTTTGCAAAAGAGGCTGCCCTTTTGGGACAGCCTCTTTTTAGGAACACTCCCATTTGGAAAATGGGAGCTACGGAAAATAGCAGCTACTACCGCATCAAAGTTATGTTTCCATTATAGACTTTATCGCCTACTTTTATTGCGTAAAAATAAACCCCTTCTGAAACAGGTTTGTCTTTTGAATCCAAGCCTTTCCAAGACTTTTCGGGGCTTGTAGCATTAAACAAGTTTACGCCCCAGCGGTCAAATACGCTTACCTCAAAAGTTTGTTTTCCTGTATATTGAATATTCCAAGTGTCATAATATCCATCGCCATTTGGCGTAAAGATATTGGGAATAAACAAGCCTGTTTCTGTAACGATATAAGGCGTTTTGATGACTTGGCTCACACACCCACTTTCATTGCTTACAGACAAGGTTACGATATATTCGCCAGGCGTTTGATAGGTGTGCGAAGGATTTTCTTCAGAAGAAACCACGCCGTCACCAAAATCCCAGAACCAACTTACTGCATTTGGAGTCAAATCTGTAAAAATGACTTCTGCATTTGGTACTTGCATTGCCGAATCTATAGGGGGATTTGAGCTAAAATTCGCCAAACTTGGGTCTGATACATGCACCTTTATTGTGCTGTCTGTATTACAATTTCCTTGTCCCAAAGCGGTGAAAGTTACGATATAATCGCCCGGAGCTGTAAAAGTATGAACCACGCTCGGCATATTGCTCACAGCCGTACTGTCGCCAAAGTTCCACAGATAGCCGACTTCATTGGTCGCATTTTCGCCAAATTGTGCCGTTAAAGGCACACAACCTGTGAGATTTGTCGCAAAAATATCGGCAGTAGGCTGCAGATTAATGTCCAATCGGAAGGTGTCAGCATCTGCACAAATACTTTCGGAGACATTGACTATATAAATAGTCGTATCATCTGGCGAAACCGAAATGCTTTGACTTGTGCTATCTGCCAAATTTGCAGAAGGTGTCCACAGATAAGAAGGACTGCCGCCATTTCCGCCTGTAACGATTGCATGTAACATAGTGGTTTCGCCTCCACAAATCGGGTTTTTATCTGCCGTAATGTCCACAATCACCTGCGGAACTACTTCGACTTTTACCTCATCTCTTGTCCCACAGCCTCCTGCTACGCTAATCCTGACTGTATAAACCGTTGTTTGTGTAGGTGTTACAGTTGGATTGGCAATATAAGGGTCGTCTATATTGATGTTTGGAGTCCATTGATAAAGAATAGGCGTTGCTCCTGCGGCACTAAAGCTGAAAGTCGAAATCAACTGCTTGGAATCTCCTGCACAAATAAGGGTATCTTGTGTAGTAATATTCGCTATTGGCGTAGGTTTCACATTTACAAACACCATATCTGTAAAGCCCGGACAATCGAAGGAACTTACAAATAAGGTGTAAGTGGTGGCTATTGTTGGGAAAGCCCAAGTCATAGCACTGTCGGGATTGCTCAAACCTGCGGTTGGAGACCAGCTATAGATATAAGAATTTCCAAATGGGTCGCCGTCTGCTCTGCCGTCTAACTGCACCGAATCGCCCTGACAAATATCTGCTACAGGCGGCTCTATTGCGCCTGTGGGCAAGGTATGAACAGTTATCGTTACTGTATCAGAACTTACACAGCCATTCGACTCTACCGTAAGCGTGTAAGTTGTAGTAGCAGTAGGCGTATTTTGCGAAGTGGGCGAAGTTGTATTTGCCAAGCCCATAGGGGGTGTCCATTGATATACATAAAGAGGACCCGCACCATTGGCGTAGCCTGTCATTTGCAGGGTTTCGCCCAAACAAATTTCTGTATAAGGACCCGCATTTACATTCGGCAATGGATTGACTGTAACTGTAACGGTACTTAATGTATCTAAGGTCGTAACATCACTTGAACAGCCATTTGCAGAGCTAACGACAAGCGTATAAATCGTGGTTTGTGCTGGACGCACATACGGGTTAATTAAAGTATCTTGCCCAACTGCCATTCCGCCTGCTAATCCCCCTGGGAACCAAGAATAGGAAAAAGGGGCAGGAGCTTGATTTCCTGCGGCTAAGCCTCCATTCAAAAATACACCTGGCGCAGTAGGAGAATCACAAATTTCCTTGTCGGGACCTGCATCAACTTTAGGCTTAGGTTTTACCGTAACCACCGTAGAATCAATATTGCTATAACAACCTGTAGCATCACTTACTTGAAAATAATAAGTTGTGGTAGTCGTAGGATTGACCAAAGGGTCTTCTACGGCAGGATTGCTAATGCCGCCCGCAAGTGGATTGCTCCACCAAGAATAGTAATAAGGCGGACTTGAGCCTATAACCGTTCCATATAAGGGAATAGGTCCATTTCCTTCACAAAAAGAGGTGTCATTTCCTGCACTTACAATCGGACCTGGGTTTACATAGATTTGCTGGCTTTGCGTAGCGATACAGCCCAAATAATCTACGGTTAAAGTTACGGTTTGAAAACCGCCTTGATTGAATTGGACAGAGCCTGGATTTTGCAAAGTGCTATATACAGGATTCGCATTTGGTCCAAAACTCCAAGAATAGGATTGTTGATTGGAAATGGGAAGCCCTGTATAGTTGAAAATCAAGTTGCTACCCAAACAAGCTGTATTTCCATTTGCCATAAAATTGGGGTCAGGCTCGGGTTTCACCGTAAAAGTAATATAGGCAGTATCACTTTTGCAGCCCTGCGAAACTACAATACATTTTACGGTTTTGATGCCCGGACTTGAATAAGTAACCCCAAAAGGATTTGTCTGACTGCTGTTCGGCGGGAAGGCAGACACCCCTAAATCCCAATATAAATTGGTTACGGGCTGCGTTCCTGCATAGATAAAATTGAAGCTATTTCCCGCAAAACATTGGTCGCTTACTGGGGTAATCGCTGCCACAGGCAAAGGCAATACCACAACTGTATTCGTATCTATAGGCGAAACACAGCCATCTTCTATCACTTGCAAAGAAATGTCATAAATTCCTGCATTTGTCCACGAAACCGTATAAGGTCCCTGCCCTGCCCCACTCACGACTACAGCATTGCCAAAAGCCCAGTTATATTGTGCAGCCGCAGACGCATTGCAATTGTAAACGATTTGGTTTAAGTCATTGGCGCAAACCGTATCAGGTGCGGCAAAACAAGCCGTTGGGTTTTGGAAAACCGTTATACTATGGGCAGTTGTTGCGCCCAAACAGCCGCCTAGGTCGGTCGTCAAAGTGATAGTATATACCCCTGGCGTGTTCCAATGAACCGTATAAGGGCCTTGTCCTGAACCACTTGTAACAATTCCATTGGGGAAATTCCATACATAGTTGGCAGAAGGGCTGGCATTTCCTGTATAAATAATAATGGCATTTGCCCCTTGACACACATTTCCCGAAATGCTGAAATCCGAAGTTGGCAAGGGTTTTATATAAATATCTTCGGACACAGGTGCAGAAATACATGCGCCATTTGATACTTGTAAAGTAATGGTTTGAAGCCCCGTAGTATTCCAAGACAAGCCTTGTGAGGGAATGCCTTGTATGCCGCCAAGTGCTGTGCCAAAGCCCCAATTATAGACACCATTTGCGAGTGGAAAACTCGAATAAGTAGCCGAAACGGGCGAGCCTACACAAGCCGAATCTACCATCGCAATCGCAGCAATCGGCGTAGGAATGACGGTCAAAGTCATATTATCCGTTGCTTGACAGCCCAAGTTATCGGTTGAGGTAAGCGTATAGACGATGTTTGTATTGGAATTTGAGCCAGGTGGCAAAATAATGGTAGCCGTAGGTTGCGCAAGGGTAGGGTCATTGAGTCCTGTATTGGGAGACCAAAATGAGGTAGAACCCGGCACTGCGGGCAAGCCTATCACAATCGGCGTACCCGAACAAGTAGATAGATTAGTACCTGCATTTGCCGTTACAGGGTCGATGATGGTAATTTCAATTGTATCTGCCACAGAACCTCCACAAAACACGAAATTAGTAAATAATTGAATGGTCTCAGAACCTTCAACCAAACCATCACTCAACGCATTTAATACAATAGAAATAGAGCTTTGTCCCGCAGGAATGGTAACGCTGCCAGGAATTGTTGTATAATCTATGCCATTTATGGCTGTTCCGCCAATTGTATAAGGAATAACAAGTGCTACACTTGTATCGCCATTGTTGGTAAAAGTAATAATACCAGGTGAGCAGCCTTCTTCTATGACAGAAAGTCCAGGATTAAAGATATTTCCTACATTTACGGTAGGAGGGATATTGCCTATACAAGAAACCCCTCCTGCTTCGAGAAATACGCCAGAATCCAATGCATTATCCCCTCCATCTGCAATAGCTATTTTAATATGATAAGATTGGCAAGCCACAACTGCTGCCTTTGCGTCTAATGCTACAGTAAATCCATCATATCCTACAGTAGTTGTAGTATTGTCGACAGGGCAGTTTAAACAGCCCAAACCTGTACTATTTTGGTCGTTACAAATGTAATAACTGGTGTTTAATCCACAATTTACATTATTAATGGAAACTGGAGTTCCCGATATTGGCAAAACAGCGATATTTTGCCCTACGTAATTACCGCCCGCAGGATTAGGACCTGTAATAAAAAAAGCAAATACATCATTGAAAGATGAGTTTACAAATTCTTCATATTCTTCAGAGCCGAAGACATATTTGATTCCAATGGTATCGCAAAAAGGCACAATGTCAAATTCGATAATACAAGCATCATTGGTAGGGTTAGGGGCAATAATTGCATCTAAATCTATGTCACCTGGTCCAAATGCTAAGCCTGTGTAAAATGTAGAAAGATTAGGACCTGGTCCCCCGCCTATGTCCCCACTCGTAAGTAGTAAACCCTGTCCAAGCCCCAAATTCGTTCCAGCAGCATTGAACCAACCCGCTTGTAGATTAGCAGTATCGCAGCCCAATTGTAAGTTACTTACCACCACTCCGCCGCCAAAAAGCTGCTGAAGCATGGCATTATATGATTGAGGCGCACCAGGAATCGTCTGCGGAATGCCCGAAACCTGCATCTGTGCCTGCAAGCCCA
>JAYUZN010000210.1:0-8051 GCA_043751755.1 Bacteroidota bacterium
AACTCTCTTCAAAAGCGCGTTTCAAACTCCGAAACATGCCCGAAAAAGTCATCAATTCCATAGGCGTATCGCATTTCACTTTTCCCATCATAAACGCCATTTGTGGGTTTTGCCTGCCCCATTCTATGTCGCAATAGATGGCTTCTTTGGCTTTTATGGTACATTTTGCCGTACCTTCTATGCCTTCTTTTACTTCGAGTTCCGCGCCATTTACCTTTACCGTAAATTCGCCGCCGCCTTCGCCTTCAATATGAAAGTGAACAAGCGTAGAGTAGCCCGCGTCTGCGCATTTTTCCTTGCGAAAACGATATGGCAAGGATAAAATAATTTCTTTTGCTGTTTGTGGTGTTTGCATGAATGGGAAATTGAGAATTGAAAAATTGAGAATAATTCCTCATTTTATCGTTTTAAGCTGCAAAGATACGCTTTTTTCCCTACTTTCTCATAATCAGCACAGAGGGCAAATACGCTATCCAGCCCTCCTCAACCGCCAACACACTTTCCCAAAAAGCAATATCCACTATCAGCAAATCGTAGTTTTTAACCGTTTCTTTATAGGCTAAACGAGTCGTAGGAAGCGCGTGAACTTGCTTGTCTGCAAAGTCTGAAAAAGAAAATTTTTCGGAAAAATCGGCTACTTCTATCTGCAAAGCAGGGTTTTGTACCATCACCTGCAACATTTCTGTAAGATACAAAGCCGATGAATCTTGCAAAATGACCAAGATTTTTTCTATCTGTTCCAACTCTTTTTCCCACAAAATCCCTACCCTACAGCGCACTTGTTGCAAGACTTCTTGAATGATGCCACCCGTTACATTTGCCTGAAAAACAGACCTTGCACTGCCCATAAACAAGCAATCCGTCTGCCATTCATGCGCCGTTTTTGCGATTTCAGTAGCGATTTTCTCCGAATTTTTGTAGATAGATTCAAGGCTTATTTGCAAATTTTCTGCAGCCATTTTTACCTGTTTAAAGGCATTTTGCTCAAAAACTTCTGCCTCTTGTATGCCAATTTCTGTAGAAGGCGTGAGGTGAAGGGCAGCGATTTTGGTTAAATTTTGGTCTGTTTTCACCAATGAATAGGCAATATTGAGCAAAGTACCTCCCATTTCGGGGGCAGCAAAAGAGAGCAATACATTGAAAGTAGATTTTTTATTCCGCCTTTTGCGCGCAGGGTGAAACCCATAATCAATCAGATTCAAGGCAGGTCCCGTCATAAAAGTAGTGCTTAATGCCATCAACACCATAATCGCAAAGATTTTAGGGCTTAAAATACCCAATTCAAAGCCTATATTTAACACAATAAGTTCCATCAAGCCGCGCGTATTCATCAAAGTGCCAATCATGAGGGAATGTTTCCATGAAAGCCCTACAAATCGAGCCGAAATACTTGCCCCTATCAATTTTCCGCCTACTGCAACTGCGATAATAACCCCGCACACGCACCAAGCTTCGGCAGAGTTGATTAAGCCGATTTGTGTGCGCAAACCTGTAAAAGCAAAAAACAAAGGAAGGAGTAAAACAGAGCTTATATCTTCTATTTTTTCCGTAAAAATCTCCTTAAATTTGGAGTTTTGTGGCATAATTACGCCTGCAAAAAACGCCCCAAACAAGGCATGAATCCCTATCATTTCTGTAATAAACGCCGAAAAAAGCAGAATCAGAAAAACGATAGCAACGACTGTTTTATTTAGATTTTCCTTAGAAACGTATATTTCACTCATTTTGCGCAATAAAGGACGAATCCCTACCCACATAATAAGCGAATATAACACAGTAATTCCTACTACAAAAATGGCACTTGTGGCATTTCCTGCCTTCGCAATCGCAATCACAGCCGCCAAAATACACCAAGCCGTAATGTCATCTACGGCAGCAATTGTAATGATAAATGAGCCAAAAGCGGTGCGATTCAAGCCTCTTTCTTGCACAATTCTTGCCAAAACAGGAAAGGCAGTAATGCTCATAGAAATGCCCATAAATAGCGCAAATACATGAAAATGAATATTTTGACCTGCATAATCTTCATAAATATAATAGGCTACCACAATGCCCATAAAATACAACAGAGAAATCGTAGCATGGCTGATGGTGAGGGCTGCCTGTCCTTTATTTTTGAGTACAGACAAATCTAATTCCATACCAATAATAAACATAAACAGTACCAAGCCTATCTGACTGATGAGTTTTATGGGAGCTAAGGACGATTCGGGGAACAAAAAGGCGAGCGTTTCGGGAAAAAATAGCCCTAAAATAGAGGGTCCCAGAAAAATACCTGCGATAATTTCGCCAATAACCATAGGCTGCCCAATCTTGCGAAACAAATAACTGAAAAGTCGGCTTGTAGCAATGATTACAACGATTTGTAGCAGCAATCTTGCGAACTCTCCCCCACTGCCCCACGCATCTTTTGAGGCAGCAAGAGTCGGCTTTATGGCTTCCAATTTGCCAACTTCTAATACCTCCCCCGATTTGACCCACCATGCAATCAATCCTAAAAATGTGCCGACAACTAAAAGATAATATAAAATGGATTTGTTCATTGTGGAGTTATTGTTTCACGCAGATTTTCGCAGATGGGGACGCAGATTTCCGCAGATTAAAGAAAAATTTGCGAAAATCTGCGGTTAAATCTGCGAAAATCTGCGCGAAAGGAAATTATCTATCATTCGCCAATTTATCCGCAATACGTGCCAGTATTTCCCCTTCTTGCAAATGCGGATACGAGGCTTTTTCCCGTTCATACATGCGCAAAAAAGCGTGCTCATTGCCCCGTAACAGGAGCAATATTTTTGCTTTTTGTCGTTTCGTTTCGGCATTTTTGCTAAAAGGATTCATAGAACGCCCCAACACATTTGTCCATATATAATAGGCTACTCCAGCGATAGCGATGAGGATAAGTAAACGCATCATGTTTCTCGTAATAAAATAATGATTGGACAAAAATAGGGAATGTTTAGGTAGGAAACAAGGGTTCACGCAGATTTTCGCAGATAAAAGCAGATTTCGCAGATAAAATAAAAAAAAACCTGCCCACGAATTTTTGCGAGTTTGGGCTGTTAATTCGTGTTAATTCGTGCAATTCGTGGCGATAAAAACAACTTTTGCGAAAACCTGCACAAAAAATATTATTATTCAAAAAAACATTATTGTTTCCCTAAAAAATCCTAATTTTGCACCTTATTTATATCCGTAAAACTTTATTTCACTTTACTAAAACACTATGACAAAGCATTTAGGGCTTTTTATCGTTCTTTTATTCGGGCTGATGACCGTATTTTCCCAAAAAAAAGAACAAACCATTTTGCGATTATCTACCGCAACTAAGGCACTTTCAAAGCCTACTTCTCCCAATGACCGTATAAAAGGGCATGATATTTACACATTTACCCTTACAGCCACCGAAAATGGCACAATTAACTTGGTAGCTTGCTCTTTTTGGATAAAAGATTTGACCACTTTGCCCATTCATTTTCAAAAAGATGCCAAACTCAAAGGGCTTAAATTCAAAAAAGGCGAAAATATTATCCTGATTGCAGAGGCAAAAGGCATGAATCCTTACCAAAAAGCACCCAAAAAAATAACAGGTTTGGGCTTAATCAATTGTGAAATCAACGGCGAAAAAGCCTATATAGACGTGAAGGCAGTGTTGCCAGAATAAAAAAGCCGCAAAACCTTTTCGATTCTTTTTTCGTAAAGAACCTTAATATTGCGCTGTGTATAGCAAATACTCCTATATTTGCGCCTCAATTTCATTTTTATTTATTAACACAATTTTCGTATAATGAATACAACACCTTATACGCCTCCTCCTGGGGGGCAGCGTCCTACGGGTGCGCCACAAATGCCAAAAGACAATAAAGACCAAACCAAAAACATTATAATGATTGCGGCGATTGTCTTATTGTTGGCAGCTACAGGCTTTTTTGCGGCTAAATATTTCTCGGAAAGAAGCAAAACGCAAGAACAAACGGTAGAAATGGATACCTTAAACACCGAAATTACGGATTTAGAGACCAAAATTAAGGGGCTTGAAACGGACATCGAAAGCAAAAATACCGATATGGCGGAAAAAGACCGTTTGCTCGAAGAGCGTTTGAAGGAATTAGAGGATATGCGTAACAAGGTCGCAAATGCACAATCTAACAATAAAATTAGTGGGCAAAAAGCGAAAGAATTGCAAGGCAAAATTGACGAGTTGAGTCAAATGCTGACCGCCTATAAGGAAGAAATCGCCCGTTTGAAAGAAGAAAATGTGCAATTAACGGGGCAGGTAGGGACGCTTGTCGAAGAAAGTGCGCAAAAATCGCAGAAAATTGAGGAAGTCCAAAAAGCAAGCGAAACGCAAAAGGCAGAAATAGAGAAGCGGGACAAAGAGGCGAAGCAGTTGCAAACGGCGATTGCGCAAAAGGAGGATGTCATTTCTACAGAAAAACAAAATAATGTCGCAAAACAGGAAGAACTTGACAAGACCAAACAAGCTGCTTCTGTGTTGAGAGCCGCTGATTTCCGTTTTTTCAATGTGAAGAGAAATGACAAGGAAAAAGAGGAAATGGACAAGGAATTTAAGCGTATGTGGATGCAAAGTGTTAAAATTAGCTTCACCATACAAGAAAATTTGGTCGCACCTGTGGGAAATCGTGAGACGTATATTGTCTATGAAAATCCAGACGGCTCTACCCGCACCACCGAGAAATCGGGCAAATTCAAGTTTGGCAATCAGGATATGACCTATTCTACGAAGGTCGTTTTTCCCTACAATCGCACTGCTACGGAGGTTTCTGTCATGATTCCAAAGCCTGACAAAGACAACAAATACCAAAAAGGACTTCAAATGATTTCTGCCTATTGTGATGGGAAATTGATAGGAAAAGGGACTTTTGACGTGAAATAAGGTGGCGAATAAAATAAGCTGACATGCAAGAAACCCGTACAATTTCCGCCTTGTACGGGTTTTTTGCATAAACGCTTTTTCCAAATGGTCATGTTATTTGTTTTTCATTCCTTATGGATAATTTGTAGAAAAAATGATACCTTTGCAAGCTATTTTATATTTATCTAAGCAAAAATAAATGGACTTTATTCAGATAAAAGGATTCAAATCTATAAAAGGCGTAAGCGTTGAGTTGCGTCCTATTAATATATTAATTGGTGCAAATGGCTCTGGAAAAAGCAATTTTATCTCATTTTTTGAAATGTTAAATCATTTATATAATCAAAAATTAACAGAATTTGTGGCATTGAATGGAGGTGCGGAAAAAATGTTGTTTCAAGGCTCAAAAATAACCGAAAATATAAAGGCTACTTTGTCGTTTGATGAAGGAAAAAATAGTTACTCTTTTGACCTAGAAAAAGGAGATGATGGCTTTATTTTTACTAAAGAAAAATTATGGTATTTGGCTAATGATTGGGATATTAGCAGGTATAAAACAGAGGCAGAGGTGAAATATTCTCCATTCGATAATGCTGAATATATACGTACCTGCTTAAAAAACATCAAAAAATATCATTTCCATGACACAGGCAAAAATTCTCCTTTCAACAAAATGAGCCATGTTGAAAATGATAGTTATTTTTTGTATGAAAAAGGAGATAATTTAGCAGCCTTTTTATACACAATACAAAAGGAATATACCCTAATTTACAAAAGAATTGTCCATATTATTCAAAGCATTGCGCCTTATTTTAGTGATTTTTATTTGCAACCTAACGCAGAAGGCTACATTCGTTTACAATGGCAAGACAAATATAGCAGCACTGTTTATGGCGTAAATGACTTGTCAGATGGAACGGTTCGTTTCATAGCACTTACTGTGCTTTTTATGCAACCTATTCTCCCTCAATCACTTATCATAGACGAACCCGAATTAGGGCTTCACCCTGTAGCGATTGCAAAACTCGCAGCTATGATAAAAAGCATTGCAAGCAAAGGGACACAAGTAATTGTCGCTACGCAATCTACGGATTTGCTTAGTTATTTTGAGCCAAATGATATTATTACTGTTAATCAAAAAAATGGGGAAAGTGAGTTTCATCGTCTAAAAGAAAAAGACTTAGAACATTGGCTCATAGACTATTCTTTGGGCGAATTATGGAAAAGAAGCATCATAGAAAATGGGCAACCTTAATCAAATTTAGTACGTTAAATGAAAAGAATTATTATTATTTGTGAAGGGCAAACAGAACAAGAATTTTGTAAAGAAGTCTTATCTCCTTATTTTCTTGCTAAAAATATACAGATACAAGCTCCTGTTATCAAACATTCTGGAGGCGGAATTGTGCATTGGAAAACCTTACAAAAACAGATTGAAAACCATATAAAGCAAGATAAAGCTGCGAAAATCAGCATGTTGATAGATTATTATGGGCTGAAGGCTACGTATGATTTCCCAAAATGGAGCGATTGCCATAAAATAGGGAATAAAAGTAGTAGATTAACTGCTTTAGAAACAGCCATGAAAGAGGCGGTTGATAGCCCTCATTTTTTGCCTTATATCCAACTTCATGAATTTGAAGGCTTATTATTCCAAAATATACGTGTTTTTAGAGATAACTTTTCAGCAGAAGAAGCCGATTTTGAGAAGTCAGCGAAGGTTATTGCACAATTTCCGAATGTAGAAGATATTAATGATAGTTCTAAAACGGCTGCTTCAAAACGTTTAGAAGC
Organism: Bacteroidota bacterium; assembly: GCA_043751755.1. GTDB lineage: Bacteria > Bacteroidota > Bacteroidia > J057 > J057 > JAAFHL01. Next base: position 6,668 of record JAYUZN010000210.1, read on the forward strand.
ATATATAAAAGGATATAACAAACCCATTTTTGGGGCTTTGCTTGCCAAAGAAATAGGTTTAACCGCTATCCGAAAAAAAGCCCCTCGTTCTGACAAATGGATTCAAGCCTTAGAAAGCCTTTAAACCTCCCAATCAGGCTCCAATTCCCGCAACGGAATCATCACAAAATCCCGTACTTGATAGTAAGGATGCGGCAGCTGCAACTGCGGCAGGTCTATTTTTTGGCGGTGAAAATCAATCATATCAATATCAATATTGCGAGGTCCCCATTTTTCCTTGCGCTCGCGCCCCATTTCTTGCTCTACTTTGAGGCAGATTTCTAATAAAAAAGGAGCTTCTCCTTCAAAATACACTTCTATGACAGCATTGAGAAAGCTATCCTGTTCTACGTTTCCCCAAGGGGCGGTTTCATAAAAACTTGACCTTCGCAAAGTGGCTACGCCATGTTCCGCAAGTTTGGAGATAGCCATTTCCAAATTGGCTGTTTTATTGCCGATATTTGAGCCTAAACCGATAAAAATCATGGGAAAATTTTGTGGGTTTCACGCAGATTTTCGCAGATGAAAGCAGATGTCGCAGATAAAAAGAAATACATCTGCGAAATCTGCAAAAATTAGCGTTTATCTGCGTGAAAATAAAGCTTATTTAATGATTTCCCCCAGCACAATAATGAGTTGCGATTTGAATAAACGAATGGAAATTGCAATCAAAATTACGCCAAAAACCTTTCTTAACACACTAATTCCGCCATTTCCAAACAATCTTTCCAAAGGGTCTATCAAATTTAACACAATAAAAACAATGATAAGATTGATAAGAATCGCAGGGATAATTTCGGTATAGACATTGAAAGAGGCACGCAACGAAATGAGGGTCGTCATTGTGCCTGCCCCTGCAATGAGCGGAAAAGCTAAGGGAACAATCGTTCCTGCATTGTTATTTTCATCAGCTTTGATAAAATTGCGATTGAGTACCATTTCTAAGCCAATAATAAAAATAACAATTCCCCCTGCCATCGCAAAAGAAGCAATGTCTATTTGCACCAATTCCAAGATTTTTTCGCCCAAAAATAAAAAGGCTATCATAATCCCCGCAGAGACCAACGTGGCTTTAAGGGATTCTATTTTGCCCATCTTATTTTTCAAATCAATGATAACAGGAATCGAGCCAAGTACGTCTATTACCGCAAAAAGGGTAAGCGTAACGGTCAGAATATTGTTGAATGTTTGCATAGAGTCAGTGAACAGTTAGCAGTCATCAGTTAGCAGTTAGCAGTTAGCATAGCTAAGGATTGAAAAATAAATAACTTGATGATTTAGTTATAGCAGCCATTTTGAGCATTTCTTAGTGCCGTAGGCACGAAATATTTATAGAAAATGGAAT
>JAYUZN010000211.1:0-4851 GCA_043751755.1 Bacteroidota bacterium
AAGTTGAAAGTTGAGAATTGAGAAATAGCTTTAATCTGCGAAAATCTGCGGTTTAATTTGCGAAAATCTGCGCGCCATACATGACTACACAATTCCAAATTCTGAATATTGTCGCACATTTTCGGGGTGAAAAGCTAAGACAATATCCTCTTTTGGGATACCTTGTTCGGCAAATATGTATGAAAAGCCAAAATCTGTTCCATCACTTTCAATATAAATTTTCTCATTTTTGATACGCACATGCAAAAAACAGCCATAATTTCGGCGGCTTTTGCCCCAAGAACTGTGAAAGAGCATATAATGCCCATGAATATCATCTGTAACTGCATATACCTCTGTTCCTTCTGGGCGAGGGACTGCTTTTGCCGCATATTCTACTACAAAAGCGTGCATTTTTTCTTTGTAAAAAGTTAGTTTATCCATGATTCTATAGATTCGTTATCTGTGTTATAAAGAATAATTTTTACTTGATGAAGTGTTAAAAATTCTTGCACCACAGGTTCAAGAACTAACTCATAGTAAGCATAGTTTGGCATAGCCAAAAATAACATTCTATCGGGTTCTTGTTTTTTGAGCAACAAATGGTAAAAATCTAACTGCCCAACGGTGTGATGCAATTCATGGATTAAAGAGCCAGAAATAAAGCTTTTTACTTCTACCACAATTTTTTGGTCAGCTTTTTCTGCGATTATCCATTTTTCTAAGCCTAAATCTGCGGCTACTTTTTTCTCCCCAAAATAGAGAAAATAAGGGTCGTGTGTTACTTTCCAACCTTCTGCAACAAGGGCGGAGGCTACAAGGTCATGAAATTTATCTTTTGCCATAATAGAACCATTTATATTAGACAAAAGTACTTGTTTTTAACCAAAAATCAACACAAAATCGTGAAATTTAAAATAGTTTCCTCCTATGCGGAAAAAATAGCTTCTACACTTATTGTCATTGCTTGTCCCTAATTTTCTAATGGGCAGGCATCCGACTCATGTCTTTTGACGGTTTTTTATGGGGAGAATTTATTGGGTAAAACCGCTTCTTTCCTAAAAAATACACATATCTTTTCATTTTTAATTATGGATTTAACACCTATTTTGGACGAATATTCACACTTATTATCGTCTATTTCTGATACCTACCAAGCTGGAAAAGTGAAAGCTTTTCAGCAGGTAAACAGCACCTTAGTTCAAACGTATTGGGCTATCGAACAACATATTGTGGAGTTTGAACAAGGCGGAAATCACAAAGCGGAATATGGGGAAAAGTTATTACAGAAATTATCTAAAGACTTGTCTTTGCGTTTTGGCAAAGGATTTAGTCTTAGTAATGTCAAACGTTTTAGGCAGTTTTATTGTGTATATCCAATTGGTGCGACACTGTCGCACCAATTGAGCTGGTCTCATTATATAGAATTATTGAAAATTAGCCATGATTTGGAGCGCAGTTTTTATGAAAAACAGGCTATTCAAGAAAATTGGAGTATGCGAGAATTAGTAAGGCAAAAAGCAACTTCTTTATTTCTACGGCTTTCTCTGAGCAAAGACAAAAAAGGAATCCTAACATTGTCAAAAAAAGGGCAAATCATCGCTAAGCCTGAAGATATATTAAGAGACACTTATATTTTCGAGTTTCTGAAAATACCCGAACCTTATCATATTAGTGAGACGGTTTTGGAAACAAAACTCATCAATCACCTGCAAGATTTTTTGTTATAATTAGGAAAAGGTTTTGCATTTATGGGCAGGCAGTACCGAATTACGCTTGGAAATAGGCATCATTATATAGATTTAGTATTTTATCATCGCATTTTAAAGTGTTTTGTCTTAATAGATTTGAAGAAAGATATTGCTGGCTATGAAGACGTAGGACAAATGAATATGTATCTTGGCTATATGGAAGCTGAACAAAATACAGAAGGGGATAACCCGCCTATAGGGATTATTTTAGCGCGAGAAAAAGATGAGCTACAAATTAAATATGCAATGAGCCATACAACTAGCTTATTATTTGTACAAAAATACCAATTCTACCTCCCTAACGAAGAAGAACTTCGCAGGGAAATTGCTCTCATTTATCAACAAGAAACATAACTATAACACTCAAAACATGCAAAAATACGGATTCTTTTTTCTCTTATATCTACACACGCTTCCAGCACAACACGCTGATAGTAAGCCTATTACTATCGAAAAAGCGATAGAAATGTGCCTTAGTCAGAGCCTCACTGTGCAGACTCAAGTCCTAAAAGTCCTGGAGCAATCCTCTTTAGAAAGGACGGCGGTGGACTTTGCAAAAACGAATTTGGGGACAGAAATGGGGCAGATGAATAGCCGCGCGGTGGACTTGAAACTCATGGCTTCGCAGTCTTTTCGTCCCAAAAACTACTATCGTGCGCAACAGGCTTTGCTCAAAGCAAAAACAGGCGCAGAACAGAGCGAAATTAACGTGTTAAAATACCAAATTAAAGCAGAAATTTATCCTATTTTTGCAGAATTGTTGTTTTTACAAGCCCAAAAAGCCTTGTATCTGCGTTTTGATTCGCTCTATGCCCAAAATGTGAAGGTGGCAGAAACTAAAATTCGTTTGGGAGAAAGTGGGATTTTGGAGAAAACAACTGCGGAAACGCAAAGGCTACAAATGGCACATAACATTGCACAAACAGAAATAGAAATCGTATATGAACAAGAACAATTACAATATTGGCTTCATACAAAAGATTGGTTTTTGCCCGAAAAACAGGCTGTTATAATGGCTTTTTCTTTTCCTACAGATTCCAATTTTATGCAAAAACATCCTATTTTGGCAGTTTTGCAACAGCAAATTTCCGTAGCACAGCAGCAAATAAAGGCGGAAGAAGCCGAGTTTTTGCCCGAATTTTCTTTGGGTATCGGTATGCAATCTATTCGGGGGTATCAAAATACGAGTGGAAAAGAGTATTATGCGAGTGCTTTGCCACAATTTGCCTTTATACAAGCAGGGATTTCGATTCCTATTTACAAAGAGGCAATAAAAGGGCGAGTAGATGCCGCAAAATTAACTGAAAAAAGAATTGAAAATCAGCAACTTGCCGAAGCAAATGCGCTGCAACATGACTATGAAATGCTGCTCACACACTACCAAAAAGCGATTCAACATATTGCTTATTATGAAAAAGTGGCGATTCCACAAGGCGAAAAGCTGCTCAAAACAGCGGAATTGAGCCGACAAAATGGCGAAATCGGCTATGCAGAATGGTCGCTTACGCTGAATCAGGTAATGGCAATTCAGCAAGAATATTTGACGGCAATTGGGGGATATAACCAAATTGTCGTAGCTTTGCAAAGTTTACTTTTTTAAGTTTTGATATCCCATTTTATTTTTATGAAAAAAATTGATTTAGCTTATATTATTGACGATGACGACATCTTGGTGATGTTGGTCAAAATGCTGATTCAAAAAAATCCACGTTATGACGCTTCTCAAGAATTTTACAATGGAGAGGCTGCTATAGAACACTTAAATGCGGTAATTGCCGCTAATGACCAACTTCCGGACGTTATTCTCTTAGATTTGAACATGCCGATTTTGGACGGGTGGCAGTTTTTAGATGCCTTTGTGCAGTTTTCCCTGCCCAAAGATATTCCCATTTTTATCGTTACTTCTTCGATAGACCCCAAAGATATTGAAGCCGCCAAAAAGTATAAAGAAGTGAAAGGCTACTTGATGAAGCCGCTTACACAAGATAAACTCAATCAAATTTTCGCAAAAATGGGCGGAGAAGGGGCGTAATTTGAGGCAGATTTTGGAAGTTGCATTTTTTCCTTTACTCAATCTATCAATTTTTCATATAAAATCTTCCGAAACTTGCGCAAAATGGCAATAATCTGCAGCAAATCCTCTCTTTTTGTACAATCATAACTTTCAGAAATGCAATAGGTTTTGCCTTCCATAACCACAAATTTCCAATTTGTTCCTATAATATCTATGCCATATAAAGGTTTTCCATTGTTATTTTTTACTTGTGCAATCAAAAAAGCTTCTAACAGTTGTGCCATAGAATCTCCTGAAGGGTTTTTATACGGCTTATATTCTTGAAAATGAAAATACGGATTTCTAAAAACGTCTAATACGCCTCGCGCCAGCATAAAATCTGATTTTACCGTAAGTTTTATTCCTTCTACCATTGCCCAAATTAGCTTATCAAAATAGCCTACGACAATGTCATCATCATACATTTCTCCCAATTCTAACACAGGTCCGATGAACTTTATTTTGAGTTCTTCTTCGTTCCAGCCCCTAATACTTTTTCGCGCTCTTTTCAACACATTTTCAAAATAGAATTGTTCAATTTCATTTAATTTAAGGGGAGCATTATCAAGCCATTCTTGCAATAACGGCGTTTGCTCATCTACAATACTAATAAGTTGAAACTCAAGTATCAACTCCCCTTCACGCCACGCCCTGCCTTGCGTTTCTCCGTTTTCATCTTCATTTGCTTTCTTTTTTGCCATAATCAGTTGATTGTTAGAAATAAAAGACAAATATAGGGTATTTTTCAACAAAAAGCCCCGTTTTTATCGAAAAAAACGAGGCTTTATTTATAATAATTTGCGAAAATCTGCGGTTTAATCTGTGAAAATCTGCGAGAAATTAATTCCGCAACGGCTTCCCTGTTTTCAAGGTATGCGTAATGCGTTCCAGCGTTTTCTTTTCCCCCAAAAGGCTCAAAAATGCCTCTCTTTCCAAGCCCAACAAATAGCTTTCTGACACATAATTCACGCCTGTGAGGTCGCCGCCTGTCATCACATACGCCACTTTTTTCGCAATTTTCATGTCATGTTCGCTCGCATAATTGCCGTTGTACATGCCATAAATCGC
>JAYUZN010000212.1:0-8934 GCA_043751755.1 Bacteroidota bacterium
GCTTCGCTATTGCTGATTTCGCCCTGATTGATTATCAAGCCAAGTGCCATTTCGCCATTGTTTGACAATTTGCCCGACTCCTTGATAATGAAGCCATTAGAAGGTGAGGTAATCGTCGCCCCTAATTCCACAATCAAGTTTCCAGCTATGGTAACATTGTAGCCTTCAAAAGACATATTCGCATTGATGACCATACAATCTTCTACGCCCAGACTATAACCCGGAAAAGACGGAGACCAATTTGCGGGATTTTCATAAAAAGAGTCTTCATTTCCGCTAAAATAAAAAGTCTTTGCACTTAGCGTTTGAGCGAATAAAACAACGAAAAGGACGGCTAATACTATATTTTTCATAAAAATCAGTGGTTGATGAGATTGCGGTTTGAATTACGACACAAAGATGTAGGTTATATTTTTAATATCCAAATTTTTACATGATTTTTTTCGTTTTTTTTTCAAATATTCTACGAAATAGGCTAAAATATAAGTTTTACATGATTTTAGCCGATAAAAACAAAAAAGCGGTAAAAAACAGTCTATTACTTGATTAACTTACTTAGAGAAAAACAAATAATATGCCAAAAGAAGGTTTTTAGGAAAATATTTGTGTTTTTTGGTAAATTTCTTACATAAAACCTTTTGCAGAAAAAATACTTTTATCAAAAAATCATACATGATTCGTGAGTTTTGTTAATGCCATTTTATAGTTTTCCCAACTCGCTTCTTGCTTATATATAGCGGGTTTATATATATTTATTTGAAATAATAGTTCTGAATAAGAAATGTTTTCTCCTACTGAAATCCCAAATTTCCATCGCTCATTCAATTCATTCCAATAGGGTTCGGAGGTGAATAAAAGCGGTTTTCCCAAATACATATATTCAAAAAACTTAGTCGGAATTTTGCCCACAATACTCGGCGTAGGAAGGTACAAACCTGTCCCAAATTGGGAGTTTTGTATCAAATAGGTAATATCTGCGTAGGAAACGTACTCATTTCCGCCATATAAGGTAAAAAGATGCTTTAAACCACTTTCTGCTACTTTCTGCTCAATATGTGCAAGCATTTTTGAGTCATACGTAAAGCCCGCCATAACCAAGTGCAAAGGTCGAATCTGATTGAAGCCTATCCATATCTCTATCGTTTGCAAAACACCCCAATTTTCCTCTAATGTACCTGTATATAGCATGTATGGTTCGGCAGGAAGGGAGATTTTTTTCGGCTCTTTCAATATTTTAGGACTAAATTTATTCAAGAAAACATATTTTTTTTCATCAGGAATGTTCAAAATATTGTCATAACAATTTTCTGCATAGCAAACCGCATCAAAATATTGGGCAAAAAAACGTTCCAAAGGACGAAGGATTATTTTGAGCATTTTCTTTTTCCAATTTGCCAAAAGGGGATTGTAAAATAGGTTTTTTTCGTAGTCTTCAAACACATCATATATAACGTAGGTGTGTGGGCGGATTTTTTTGTACAAAAAGGCAAAAAAAGTAAGTTCTATGGCGTGAATCATCAATATATCGGGTTTATCTGCCCAAGCAATCCGCCACAAATGTCCTTGCCTCCTCAGACGGGCAAAAGCTGAAGGCGCAATCGGGGGCAAAGCCAAGATTTCTATGTTTTTTTCGGGAGAAAAAATATTGTGTTTTTTTTCGCCTATAACCTTGACCTGATGCCCCATTTCTGCAAAAGACAAGGCATATTTGTAGTACATGCGCGGGTGCAGGACGGCATCTAAGACAGAAAGTTGGAGGATTTTGGACATGGGATAAGAAATTGAAAGTTGAAAGTTGAAAGTTGAGAGTTGAAAATTGAGCGTTTATCCTGTTTTAATTATAATGGCTAACTGTTCGCTTGCTCTTTATCAAGGGCTATTTGTAATGCAGCCTTTTCCTTTGCAAAAGTAGTGTTTATTTGTTTTATTCAGTTTTGAAAAAGCTTTTTTTATCTTCCTGTTTCCCTTTTTGAACTTGCACTCTTTGCGGTAAAATAACCCTTTGAAAACTTTTTTCAAAAAAAAAGGAAGTTTTGTTGATTTTTGAGAATGCCTTACGATAAATGCTGTTGAAACGAAGATACATCTTTTGCAAAAGAACGGAATTTCGCTCCCCGCCGCAAAGAGGGAGGCAACAAAGACCTACAAACTATCTCACACATAAAAAAGGATAGGGGTTTAGGCAATTTTTAAGGGTTTATTTTTATCTATATTTGTTATGAAAAATTATGTTATTTCATTTTTCATTTTCTTGTTTTCTCACTTTCTTTTTTCGCAAGCTACTATCGACATTATGCCTGCTTCTACGTCTCAAATTGTAGGCAATGGCGGCTTTTTTGGCTTTTGGGGACTCAAAATCATCGGCGACATTAACGAAGATGGGTTTGATGATGTTGCCATTGGCGCGCCTATCAGTGCCTTTTGTCAAACAAATCAAGCAAACAACACACAAGGGGCAGTGTATGTATTTTTTGGCAGCCCCACCGGGATAGCTTCGAGAACACTTACCGATTTTCAATCAGTGGCTTCTAATGCGGATTTAGTATTTGTCAATAGAGATTGTGCCAACACGAACTTTTCGCAAACGGGTATTTCTATCGAAAAAATAGGAAACATTTATGACCCCTTTCCATCTGTGGGAAAAGGAGATGAATTTGCGATTGGGGCATCTCATGCCAATGCAAATACAGGAGGAGTGTTTATCCTAAAAAGTAGGAGTACGGCGGCATGGAATCTTTTACCATGTGCGCTACCACCACCACCTCCATCTACACCACCTACATATGGAGGCATGAATACATTGAGTGACCCAAAAGTGAAGGACCTCAATGCTATCGCAGATGTTAAATATGTTACAGTTGTAGCGAATTCAACTGTTCTCGGCTTGGGTTGTACCAATTCGCCTAATGGAGAAAGGGCACTTGGTGCGGCGATGGCAAGCGGTAAAGATGTGAATGGAGATGGTACGAATGACATTATCATAGGCAATCCTGTGGCATCTGATGCTGTGGGCGCGGGAAATCATAAAGGGAGAGTCTATTTGATTTCGGGAGTGGATATTCCTTTTGCCTCCTCCTTCCCTGCAACGGCGAGATACATAGAAGATGCCGCTACTAATCCTGAAGTAGTTGCAAGTTTTATCGGAAATAGCAATTTAGATTTTTTGGGCAGAAGTCTTTCGCTTGTAGAGGTAGATGCTGATGGCAAGGCAGAAATTCTGATAGGCAATAATGCAGACCCTTTGGGATTTGTTACTAACTGCGACCCGAATGCGGCGGCTTTTTACGGTCATGCAGCCTTAGTGTATGGGCAATCTTTTTATGTCCCCAGCAATAGGAGTTCTTTTCAAAATAAAGATATTATAGATGTGAACGGGTTTATGGCAGTGGGGGTTGCAGGTTTTGCCGGTCAGAAAGGCGTGGTTTTTACAGGAGAACAAAATTATAATGACAATAATAACCCTCTACTACCAAATCCTGCAACTCCCAAAAGTCCTCAACCTGGTGGCGATTACTTTGGCAATTGTGTGGTTGCCTGTGGAGACCTCAATGATGATGGATTTCAAGATTTTGCTATTTCTGCTAAATCGTTCTATTCTTATGCTTTTATTGCCAACGGAAGTATTCCAAATATTCATATGGATGACGCTGGTAGTTATGCGTATTATAGCAGTTCAAAATATGCAGGAAAGGTGTATATTTTTTATGGAAGTGCCGATTTTAAAACCGTAAATCATCCTGTTGATTACAATTTGAGAACAACCCTTCTGCCCAAAGGAAATATCTCCTTTATTGGCAGAGACGTTCATACAGGTTTAGGCTGGCAAATGAGCAATGTGGGAGACATTGGGAGTTTTTGCGACAAAAACGCCCTTGACGGCAAAAGTGATTTTGTGATAACAGCAGGAGATGATAGATGGAGTACTGGTTATCAAACAACCGATAATGTCTATATTGTGTATGGGCAAACCACATCTTTTTGGAATAATCTCCAAACTATCCATACTTTTCCCTATCCTTTGAGCGATTATGAAGTAAGAATATCTCCAGGAGTGGGAGCGGGATACTCGCCCTATAGTTTAGGGGGCTTTTTTAGATGGATACAGGGAGAACCCACACTGGGTACAAATCTCGCACCAGGAAATATCTATTCAAATGCGGTATATGCTTCAGGAAATGGCGATATAAATGGAGATGGGAAGAAGGATTTGCTCATAGCCGATAATTTATTTCAATCAGGGGGAACTAACCTTGGGAAGTTGTATATGATACATGGCGGTTCAATCGCTCCTGCTGTACCCGCAAGTTATGTTTTTTCGGGAGGCTGTTTTGTCAATAATCCTGGCAATACCATAACCCTGAGTGGGGTTACGATTCAGAATAATAATGCCCATTATGGGAGTCATACGGTTTCTGTTTATTGTGGAAACACTTGGTTATATACTTATAATCCTAATTCTACACCTCCATTTCCTCCCCTGCCTTTTGGCACAACTACGCTACCTACCGTAACTTTCTCAGGAAATTGCAGCGGTCCTTTAACCCTGCATATTGGCGGCACTTTGCCTTGTATGGATGGTATTATTTGCCAGAAGCCCACGATTGCCATTTCAGGCACCCCTAATAATAGCTGGACCGTTTGCGCGAATACGTCTGTTACGCTTACGGCTGTCTCAAGCTGTCCTATGAACCAGTATTTATGGTTCAAAAATGGGATAGCCGTTAATTCATCTCCGTCTTCGCCTATCTATACGATAACATCAGGCGCAGTTGCAAGCACAAATGTATATACGGTACAAGTTGTGTATGCAGGTAGTAGTGCCCTTTCCTGTCCGTCCGCACCTATTTCTATCACAACTTCTATCCCTACGGCGGTCATCACCCCAAATGGACCTACCACTTTTTGTGCCAATACGCCTACGACCTTAAATGCTACAACAGGTGCAGGCTATACTTATCAATGGTATCGGGGCAGTATTCCTGTCGCAACCACTAGCAGCTACATTCCTACTGTCTCGGGCAATCATAAAGTAGTCGTAACAGATGCAAACGGCTGTACCAAAACTTCTGCATGGATAAGTATTATCGTTAATCCAGTTCCTACAATTACCCCAGCAGGAGGAGCGGGAGGAATCATTCCTGTGTGTCAGACAAATCAGTTAGGCACACAAACATTGACCGCAAATATGCCTGCAGGTTCCCCTCCAGCTACCTATTTATGGCAACAATATGTTGCAGGGGTATATTATTCCGCAGGAACAGGAGCTACTTTGACAACAATGGTAAATCCAGCACAGCCTACCAAAATCTATCGGGTAGTAGCTACTTATGGCAATACTTGCGTAGTTGGCTCTTCGAAGAAAACGGTACAATTAAACTCAAATTGCAGGCTCGCAGGAGTTGTTGCGGCAGAAAATGAGGCACTTATCACTATTTTCCCCAATCCTACCGCCGAAGGAATAACCCTTTCTACGGATAGCGATTTATTAAAATCGGCGCGTATTGTGATGCTTGACGGCTTAGGCAAAAAGGTGTATGAAGGAAATACAGATAAAGATACTCAAGAATGGAAAATAGACATGCAAAGCCTTTCGAGTGGCATGTATATGATTCAGGTTATTGGAGAAAAGGGAGAGATTTCTACGCATAAAGTTATGAAAGAATAAACCTACAGGGTTTTCCCTTAGCCATAAAGACATTTCCCCTACTATTTCGATTTGCATAAAAAATAGTAAAGTGTTGAGGCTCTTTTTGCCATGAATCCTACACAAGTCTTTGGCAGTTTCTTCGGAAACTGCCGAGGCTTGTAAAAAAACAAAAATGATTGTAACGAAAAAAAGGTTTTGGTATAACCGTCCAACGTAATCCGTTAAAGATATTTCTCCTACTATTTCGATTTGCATAATAAATAAATAAAAAAAAACACCTTTTCGTGTTTCCTTTTAGAACTTTTTTACGATAAACCTATATACAAGCCTTTGGCAGCTTCTTCGGAAGTTGCCGAAACTTGTGTTTCTTGTTAAAAACAATTTTATTTACAACACTTCATTTTCATTCTTTGTTATTATGACGTACAAACTACACACCATTTGTCTATTGTTTGCCTTACTCTTGCTCTACGCTAAGGCATACACGCAGCGCAGCTATCCCAGCGAGGTATATCACCCGCAAACCATGCACACAGCTATGACTGATTCTTTTCCTATTGGTCTAAGCCTGCCTTTTTTGGGAGACAGGATTTCCAATGTGCAACGCGTAAATGATTCCGTCATCTATACTGCTGGTGATATTATCACCTATAGTGGTGATATTGTTTTGGGGAGCTATGCCGATGTTATTTCCCCCACAAGCATATATCAAAATATTTCTCCCCCTTATTCCGATTTTTTGTGGGATTGCAATCTCATTCCTTACGTAATAGATGGGGCTTTTTCTGATTCAGAAATCGTAACCATTCATGAGGCTATCCGCTATGTAAACCGAATGACCCATGTATATTGGAAGCCCCAACAAAATGAAACCTGTTTTGTGTTATTTGAGAAAAAAATAGCTTCTTATAGCAGCCCTATAGGTTGTTACTGCAAGGTCATAAATAAACCCCATATCATAGAATTAGACATAAATCCATGCTTTGGGTGCATTGTACATGAAATGACGCATACGATGGGCTTGTATCATGAGCATCAGCGAAATGACAGACCTGTTACGATTTTTGGGGGAAATATAATGCCTGCTTATCACGTCAATTTTGCAGAACAGAAAAATCTGCCTACCTATTTGCAATCTTTGCCAGCTATTTATTCCAATTATGATTATGAGTCTATCATGCACTACAATCAATATGGATTTTCTATTCTACCGCCTTTGGTCGATTATCCTTCGATGTCGCCGCTTGCTACGATTAATGCACTGGGTAATCCAATCGGGCAGAGAACGCATTATTCTCTGAGGGACACTGCCAAAATCCACCAATTATACCCTAATGGAATCGAAAAAGCCTTAGGGCAGAATCAGTATATAATGAAATATGCTGGGCCAAATGTCGCTATACAATATGACTTAGTAGCTGCTTATGGTGATACTGTCCTTACTGCTGGCACAACAAACACTCCTTTTATCCTAATACCTGACTGCAATAAGCAAATTTTGAAGGTAAAAGTAGGGGGATGTACCTATTATGAAGACGTAGATTTAGTTTTTTAGCCGCTTCGAGGGTCTTCGACCACTCGAAGGGCTGTAAAACGAAATCCATATAAGCTTGCAAGCCTTCGAGTGGTCTTTAGACCCTCGAAGGGCTTGCTTTACAAAATTACATTTTTTTCTCCACCACTTACACATATCAAAATGAAATACATTAGCTTACTTTTATATATCTTCTTCTTAGTCATCAGCAACGCTGCAAAAGGGCAGCCGCCTTATGCGACTGACCTTTTCACCATGGGTGGCAAAGACCCCAAACCCGTCAGCAATTCTCAGAAGACAGGACATCAAGACGACCCGAATAAGTTATTGGCATTATGCCGTGTCGAAAATGAAACCTTTACGCTTTGGATAGAAATTGACGGAGCATCTTGTGCGGGAAATCTCTCTCCTTCTTTTCCTACAGTGATTTACAAATATCCCATGCTTAGTACGGTTACTGCAACGCATTTGTTGAATGACTATTATTATGCAATTGATCCCAATAGCCTCAGTACACATTATTACTACCGTTATACCATTAGCACAGGACTATCGGGGGGAAGTAAAGCCCTTTCCCTGCTCTACTTTGTCCCACAACCTGTCCTACTAGGCAGCAATGACTCTACCTATTGCAGGGACACGATTGCGGTATTTATTCAAGTTTGCGCTTCGTCAACCTGTTGTTTAGGTAAACATAGCGTCCTCCTCAAAGCCAAAAGCGCCCCTAACTGCCCCGATACAGAAGCAGATGCAGGAATGGACATGATTTTTGTATCGAATAATGTAAGCATGAGTCCCCTGCCTTTGGGCGCAACAGGTACATGGTCGGGCGGAAATGGCACTTGGGTAGGCAATGTTTATACGCCAGACTCTTCCGAAAAGATATGTGGGGACACCATTCATGCGATATGGTCTGTAAAGGATGATTCTTGCCTTTGTATGGATATAGCCGAGGCATTGATTACGTTCCAGTCTTCGCTGCCTTTGCCTGTCATTGCCGCAAGTAGACCTATAACCATGTATCCCAATCCTACGAATGGTCTGTTACATATAGACGGTTTTTATCCCGAAAAAGCAGAAACCGCTTATTTCCTCTCTTTATACAATGCGCTTGGGCAGGTAGTTGTAGAAAAAACAGGCTTCTTAGTCGCAGGAAAGTTGCAAGAGGAGGTAGGAATGCAGCATTTGCCACAAGGCGTTTATTTTGTGAGGATAAAAGGCGAAGGCTATGAAGGAACGGGGAAGGTGGTAAAGGACTAAAAAAAAGTAAACAGGGTCTAACGCTGCCAGCGTGCCACCCTGTTTACCTAAAAAATACTTATATTGCGCCCCAAATATTTCGCAATATGAATAACTATTTTTTGAAATTATTTCTATTTTTTGTATTTCTCTACCTAAACGCTTTATATGGGCAGGAAGAGTATTACAAAAAGCCGTCAGAACTCATCGCCAAAGGGCAATATGCAGCAGCGATTCCTGCGGCAAGAGAGGCGGCAAATTCGTATCTAAGCGACAAAAAGCCCGATGTTCGTTTATATTTTTATTGCTATACCCTTGTTTTTCAATCTCTTGACTTCTTAGATAAGGAAACAGATTTTTTGAAGTATGAAAAAGAACTCAACACGCATTATCAAAGAAGTTATTTTGCGATTCAAGTCATAAAGAATATTGCCGTTGCTTATCAAGAAAAAGGAGACCTACAAAAAGCCCAATCTTATTTTGAAAAAGCAGTGGCAGAAATGAAAAAACTAAG
>JAYUZN010000213.1:0-8913 GCA_043751755.1 Bacteroidota bacterium
CGAAGAAACACGAAGCGCTATCGTAAAAGAAGACATCTAAGCCAAACTTTTGCTTTCTTAGTTTCCTTTGTGCCTTAGTGGTAAATTATGATTTTATTCTTTTCGTGTTCCTAATGTAAATTTCGCAAAGGGTATTTATAGCGTAGAACTTATCTCACCTCAATTTTCTTTGAATACTGCCTTCCGCCGCTTTGAATATTCACAATATACAAGCCTTTAGGAAGCTGCGCAACAGAAATTTCTGTTTCTCCTACAGGAAGCGCGTATGAAGCCACATTTTTGCCTGTAATATCCAACAAAAACGCCTCCCCTGCCGCATAATCATTGCGAATAGTCAATTTGTCCAAAGTAGGATTGGGATAAACTGCGAAATCACTCGTTTTCAAGCCTTCTGCAATGCCCGTAGGCGAGCCACACATTTCCTCATATAAGAAAGCTCTCATATAATTCAAAGTCGTATCCATATATAATGGGTCGCTCACATATGGCACATGCCCTCCGCCCTGCCAAGGATACAGGCGCGCATTGATACCCGCCGATTGCGCAAAAGGATGCAAAGCCCCACTTCCGTCCACGACTTTAATATTAAAAACCCCTGAAAAAACCAACATTTCATGCCCATAAGGAACCACATCATCAAGGGTTCCGTGCATACTACACAAATCGGGGCCCCCATCAGCCATAAAAGACTTATCACTTAGGCAACCCGCCAGATTCAAAACGCCCTTTATCGGTGTATTGTAGCCCGGATTACCGCTTGTCCCAGCAAGTCCGCCCCAGCCATTGGCAATATCCAAAATATATTGGGGGGCATCACTTTCTTTGTCCAAATAAGCCGCAAGCAAAGCCGTAACCGCCCCTGCCGAAGTACCGCCTACAAAAATATAATTGGTATCAATGCGATAGGTGTTTGTGGTGTAAGCATCTTTCATAAAAAAGCGAATCGCAGCACGCATGTCGTGTGTGGCGCGCATTACCGCTCTTGCCAATTCAAAAGAATCCGCCTGAAAGATATTGACCCCCAAACGATAGTCAATCGTAGCCGTAACAAAACCCAATTTAGAGAACTTTTCGCAAAAAGCAATCATATCAGCAGTGGTTCTTGTTCCGCCTATAAACGACCCCCCAAAAGCAAAAATCGCCAAAGGACGTGCCGTAACATTGTCGCCTGTCGGCTCATAAATGTCCATTTTGAGGGTAGTATTTTGCCCATTTTGCGAAACATTTTGCCCAAATACGACATTTGGCGTGATGTTAGGCGTGTAGTCTTCGTTCCAATAACGAGAACCATTACAGGTGGGATGCGAAACCGTTTGAGCAAATCCCAGCAGCCCGAATAGGGCAGTAAATGCAAGTAGTATTGTTTTTTTTAGCATAAAAATATATGAGAAATGAAAAATGAAAAATGAAAAATATCTTGTTTATCTTGTCAATCTTGTCAAAAATAACGCTTGTCATCTGCGTGAACTAAACCCTTCAAAATATGCACAGCATTTGTAGCAGCTCCTTTGCGCAGATTATCTGATACAATCCACATATTCAAGGCTTTAGGGTGAGAAATATCCCGCCGAATACGCCCTACAAAAACCTCATTTTTGCCCTCCGCTTGCAAAGGCGTAGGATATACAGAACGAGCAGGCTCATCAGAAAGTACCACATTTGGCGTATTTTGAAGCAGTTTTTTTACCTCCTCTACCTCAAAATCCTCCTCAAATTCTATATTTACAGATTCAGAATGGCTCACCCGAATCGGCACACGCACACAAGTTGCAGTTATCAAAATGCTACTATCTCCCAAAATCTTGCGGGTTTCGTTCACCATTTTCATCTCCTCTTTTGTATAGTCATTGTCCGTAAAAACATCACATTGCGGAATACAATTCTCGTGAATTTGGTGGGCATATACCCGAACAGGCTGTTCCCCTTTGCGTTCACCCATGAGCTGGTCTATTGCAGCCTTGCCTGTGCCACTCACGCTTTGATAGGTAGAAATCACCAAGCGGCGAATCTTATATTTTTGGTGCAAAGGAGCTAATACTAACACCATTTGAATGGTAGAGCAATTCGGATTGGCTATAATATGCGCATTTCGAGCCGTTTGAAGGTTGATTTCAGGCACAATCAACGGCACATTTTCGTCCATGCGCCAAGCAGAAGAATTGTCTATAACAATCGTACCTACTTCGGCAAAACGAGGCGCATACGTCAAACTTGTTTTTGCGCCTGCCGAAAAAAGGGCGAAATCGGGCTTTGCAGCAATAGCCGTTTCCATCGAAACTACAGAATATTCTTTCCCTTGAAAAAGCACTTTTTTTCCAATAGATTTCTCGGAGGCAACTAAAATTAGCTCAGTTATAGCTATTTTTTCCTCATTCAAGACACGAAGCATCATTTCACCTACCATGCCTGTAGCTCCTACCACAGCGATTTTCATTTGTTATTTGGTTAAAATCTTTTCATAATTTCTCGCAGATTTTCACAGATTTAACCGCAGATTTTCGCAGATGACAGCTAACTATTTCTGCTAATCTGCGGGAAATCTGCGTCTTCATCTGCGAAAATCTGCGCGAACCTAAACAACTCAATTCGAGCGTAAAGTTACAGCATTTTTTAGTAGCTAAAATGAATTTAGCAAAGATAAAAGATAAATTTAATCTCTTAAAAACATAAAACATTGATAATAAGTATTTTATATTTAATTCTGTTTTTATTTGTGTCTATTTTTGGTAAAAAAGGGAATATGTACTATTTTTGTAAAAAATAAATATAAGTACGAGTGAGAAATAATCTAACCATATGTTTTCGATATATCTTATTGATTATGATAAACTTAGATTAACTTTCAACTCTCAACTTATAACTTTCAACTACTTATGCCTTATTTTTACACCGAATCGCCCATAGGAATCATCGAAATAGAAGCCAATGATGACGGAATTTGTCAAGTGAACTTTGTAGAAAATAAGACTTTTGAGTCTGCCGAAACGCCCATTTTACGCCAATGTGCCAATGAATTAGCAGAATATTTTGAAGGAAAAAGAAGCCACTTTGAGGTAAAATTAGCCGCAAAAGGCACTGATTTTCAGCATACTGTATGGGAAAAACTGTCCAAAGTTTCTTTTGGCACTACACAAAGTTATATGGATATTGCCCTCCAATTGGGAGATGCCAAAAAGGTGAGGGCAGTAGGGGCTGCAAATGGCAAAAATCCCATTGCTATCATCGTTCCTTGTCATAGAGTTATTGGCGGAAATGGCAACTTGATTGGCTATGCTGGCGGGCTTTGGCGCAAAGAATGGCTGTTGAGGCATGAAGGGGCAATTTTATTGTAGAATTTCTCATTTCGCGCAGATAAACGCAAATTTAGGCAGATTTCGCAGATATTGTGATTTTATCTGCGAAATCTGCTTTCATCTGCGAAAATCTGCGTGAAATCCCGTATATTTGCAAAATAATACAATTTCGATTTTCTATATTTTAAAAAATAAACTATAATGGCAGCATCTATCCTTGATAATTATTCCTATCAAAGCATTGTACAAAGAATCCAAGTACTGACCCCAAACCATACCGCAGAATGGGGAAAAATGACTGTAAATCAAATGATTGTGCATCTTACTGACCAAGTCAGAATTGCCATGAATCAAAAAGAAAGTGAAGATGTGAGTAGCTTTTTTTCTCGCACTTTCTTGAAATATATCGTATTAAAGGTAACAAAAATGCCCAAAAGTACGCCAACCGTCAAAGAAGTCGATAGCGAAAAAGACGGGACAAAACCCACAGATTGGGAAAAAGATAAAGCTACTTTGCTGGCTTTATTGGTGGAGTTTCGCACACGTTCTGAATATATGACACTTGCGCCACACCCCAAGTTCGGAAAACTGACTCGTAGCGAATGGGGGAAGCTCATTTATAGTCATTTGGCACATCATTTGGGGCAATTTGGCGTTTAGTTCGCGCAGATTTTCGCAGATTATGGACGCAGATTTAACGCAGATTAAGAAAAATTTGCGAAAATCTGCGGTTAAATCTGCGTTCATCTGCGTGAAAAATAACATAAGCTATGTATTTTCGCAAAATTCCTTCCATATTATATTCCCTTTTTCCGCAATGTATTTGGCAAATACCTACTGCGGAAAAAAAGGTATATCTTACATTTGATGATGGACCTACGTCCCAAATTACCGAAAAAACCCTAACGATTCTAACAAAACATGACGCAAAGGCTACTTTTTTTATGTTGGGAAAACAGGTGGAAAAAAATCCAACTTTGGCAAAAGAAGTATTAGCAGCAGGACATAGCATTGGAAATCACAGTTTTTCTCACCTCAATGGCTGGCAAACTCCCAATAAAGTCTATTTTGAGGACATTCAAAAGGCGCAAACAATCATAGAAGAAACTTTGCAGCACTCCCCTACCCTATTCCGTCCGCCGTATGGAAAAATAAGTCTTAGCCAAATGCGAAATATACAAACTTCGTATAAAATTGTGATGATGGATATTTTGTGTGGGGATTTTGATGCGCGGCAAAGTCCAGAAAGATGCACGCAAATCATTCAAAAATATGTCCAAAAAGGGTCTATAATTGTATATCATGACAGCGAAAAAGCTGCAAATAACATGCTGGCTTCTCTGCCCGAAATATTGGCTTTTTTGAAGGGAGAAGGGTACGAATTTGCCATTCCCTTAGTACCTTAGTACCAAAAAGGTTATTTACCACTAAGGCACAAAGGAACCCAAAGAAGAAAAAGGAACACTTAGATAGCTTCTTTTACCACATTGCTTCGTGATTCTTAGTGCCTTAGTGGTGAAATGCCAGAAAGCCGAATATCATAAATCCCCATAGTCGCATAATGGTCTGAAAAAGGAACAGGAATTATCTGAAAATCAAGGGCTTTGACCATATCATTATGCAACTGATGGTCTATATGCAAGCCAAAACCTCGCCAAAGCGGATAAGTCCATGCAAAACCTACCCCTTTTTCCTCAAAAGTATTGTGCAATCCCTTAGACAGTTGCCGAAAAATATAGCTGTATGCAGGCGTATTCATGTCCCCTACCACAATCAAAGGATATTCGTACTTCGCTATCACTTTTTGTGTTAAAGTCACCTTTTCATTTTGCTGCGCCAACACAGAATCCGCTTTATGCGCAAAAGCCGCCCATTTCTCCTGCCAAGTATGCTTCTTATTAATAGCAGAAAGGCGATACGAAGGCAAATGCAGATTCACAATGCCGATTTTCCCTTCAGGCGTGAGCAAAGTCGCCAAGCTCCCGCTATTCGTTTGCACAGGACTCATAAAACAAGTGTCTATTTGCTCTATCGGAAATTTGGAAAAAATGGCAGTCCCAACAATATGCGTCCCCAAGCCTGTAAAAGCATGGTAAGGCATTTCCAACTTTTCTGCCATATAATTTCGAGTCGCTTCGCCCGCAAGTGCCTGTTCACTTATGCCCATCAAACCCATTCTAAATTCCTGCACACACAAGACTTTAGGGTTCACACTTTGAGTTATCAAAATAACCGAATCTATGTATTTTTTGTCAAAACGAAAGTTCTGAACATTGTAAGACATGATAGTAATGGCACTATCTGGCGCGGTAGTATGGCGTGAAAGCTGAAAATCTTTGCTCGACATATAGGCATTTAGCCCTAAGCCTAACAAGGTTAGAAACCGAAGTTTATGTTTATTTTTAAAAAAAAGAAACAAACAAAACAGGTGAATCGGGAAGCATAAGACCTGAAAAGGCGATATATATTGAATAACCGGCAAAAAACTCACATGCAAGTAGGGCGCAACAAAGCCTATAAGCGTGAGTAGGAATAGAATTATGTACAAAAATGCGATAATAAACAGCAAGATTTTTTTCATGGAGAAAGTAGTTTTTCTTATTTTACTCAAAACAAGCAAAAAAGTTCAAATTTCTCTCTATATTCATTATGTTGTTATCTAAATCTGCGCAAATCTGCGTGAAATTCAAGATACCTCAACAGAAAACCATGTAACCCAAAAACAGAAAAATCTCTTTTTTCCCCTACAAAAACAAAGAAAAACCCCAAAAAACTGTGTAACAAAAAGCCCTACTTTCTCTTTTTTGCAGAAACATATCCCTTACTTTTGAATCATAGAAACACAACACCAAGAAATAGCCGCAAAAAAGAACGACAAAAACATGTAGTAGATTTTTTTTTTATAGACATAATAAACTCATAATAAATCAATTACGGAATCTCGCGTAAAGTAGGGAAATAAAATATTTGGAGATATACAGATAGTCTCCCTAATTTACGACAATTTTCAAATATACCTATCACTGTAAATATTAAGCCTATAGAGCAATATGTTACGACGACTGTATTTATTCACATTATCTTTCTTAGCGATTGTGCAGATTATCCTTGCCCAACAAGGGAAAATCTCCGGTCGAGTCTTTGATGACAAAGGACTCCCTGCTTCTGGTGCGGAAATCCGCCTGTATGTTGGCGAAGATATAGTAAACGGTGCTATATCTGACGACAAAGGGGAATACAGTATTCAGCCTGTAGACCCTGGTACCTACGATTTGGAGGTGATTTACTTAGAGTATGGCGAAAAGCAAACAGGGATTCCTGTCATTGCGGGTGCCACTCGAAAGGCAGATTTCACCCTCAAACAAAAACAAGATGTTACGACAAAAGAGGTCTTAATTGTTGAGTTTAAAAACCCCCCATTTGAGTTAGACCCAAATGCGCAAGGAGCTACTTTAAACAGCAAACAAATAAAAGACAAAGCTACACGTAACATCAATGCCGTTGCTGCTACGGTTGCAGGGGTATATCAGTCCGATGAGGGCGATTTTTCGCTATCGTTTAGAGGGGCGCGCGATGGCGGTACACAATACGTCATTGACGGCGTAAAAGTACGGGGTACACCCAGTATTCCGCAATCTGCCATTGGGCAAATGCAGGTAATTACAGGGGGTACACCTTCCGAATTTGGCGACTTTACAGGCGGGGTTATCGCTATCACAACGGCGCAACCTGCCGCAAACATCTCCGGCGGCGGCGAGTTTGTTACAAGTGAGCTATTAGATGCGTATGGCAAAAACCTCGGGGCAATCAATGTGTCTGGTCCTATTCTTTCCAAAAGAACAAGATACTCCCCAGATGACACGACTACTTATAAACGGGCTGTTTTAGGCTTTTTTGCCTCTGGCGAGTACGATTATAATAGAGACAATGACCCCGCAGCATTTGGCTTGTATCGCTTAGACCCCACCAAATTGACGGATTACGAAACCAATCCTGTGGAGTACGACCCTGAGCGGACCAACTTCGTCAATCGTGCGAACTATCTCACAACAAGCGACTTGAGAACGGTGAAAACCAAAATCATGAATCAAGACACCCGTATTCGGGGTTTGGCACGTTTGGATTTTCAGCCTACAAGCAATATTTCGGTCAAATTGGGCGGCTCTTTTGAAAACATCAACAGCAATGCGGACGGAGGCTGGAACCTGACCAATCAACTCCTCTCGCCCAATGCAGGAAGTTTGTATTCTGGCAGCTCGTATAGAGGGTGGTTGCGTTTTCAACAACAGTTCAAAACAAGCCCAAATTCTGCCGTCAAAAACTTCTACTATGTTTTGCAAGCCGATTATTCGGGTTTTGGGCGTACCTTCCGCAACAGAGACTACCTCAACAACTTGTGGGATTATGGCTATGTAGGCAAATTTGACTATGACAGAGTTCCCATTTATACGTATGTAACAGACCCTACAGGAAGTCCTAACACTTCGGGTCCTTATTGGGAAACGGCTGCGTATGGGTTCCGCAATTTGACTTATGACAGAGCAGGCACGAGAAATGAGGTATTTGCCAATGCCAATGACTACATTTTTAACTATGCCAAAAATCAAGGTATCTTTATTCCTGATGCAGGGTTTACCTTGAACGATTTGCAAAACCCCTTCTTATTGTCCTTCTTTAATGGCAATTTGAATGGCGGAGGTTCACGTCAAATCTATTCCCTCTTTACAGGCACAGGTGCGCAAGCAGGCGGCTACCGCAAACGTAGTCAAGAGCAATTTAGGGTAACAGGGCAAGCCGTTGCCGAGATTGGCAAACACAACATTAAAGTGGGCTTTGAATTTGAGCAAAGGGTAGAAAGAGACTATAATCTCGGCGCAAGAAACCTTTGGACTTTTGCCCGTTTGTTGGCAAACCGTCAGCTACAAGGCTTAGATAGAACGAATCCTACGCCTGTAATTACAAATGGCGAGTTTCAAGATACCATCAATTTGCCCGTAGCTTATGATGCTACTTTGCAAACCAACTTCGACAAGCAGATTCGTTCTGCCTTGGGCATGGCTGCAAACAGTAGCGATTGGGTAAATGTAGATGCTTATACCCCAGAGTTTTTCAATTCCAAACCTTTGGGCGATTGGTTTACGGCAAGCGAATTGTTGTTCAATGGACAAGGTCCTTTGGGGGGCTACTATGGCTATACGTATGATGGCAAGCCCATGAAACGTACAGACCCAGGCAAGTTCTTCTCTGATACCTTGAATCGTCCGCAAAATGCGTTTACGCCTACGTATATATCTGCCTTTATTCAAGACAAATTTGAGATAGAAGACATTATCTTCAACTTAGGACTGCGGGTAGATAGGTTTGATGCCAATCAACAAGTGTTGGCAGACCCCTATTCTTTGTATCCTTTGTTTAGCGCATCAGAAACCGCAAGTAAGTTAGGAAAAAACCTTCCTACAGGCGTGGGTTCTGGCACAGAATGGGTAGCTTATGTAGATGATGCCAAAGACCCTACCAAAATCGTAGGATACAGAAATGGAGATGTTTGGTATGATGTAAATGGCGCACCCGCTTCCTCACAGTCTGTAGCTGCGGCTTCGGGTGGACGCGCTTTGCCACA
>JAYUZN010000214.1:0-7686 GCA_043751755.1 Bacteroidota bacterium
TCGTTTTTCAATTTTCATTCGGATTATTGAAATGATAAATTGTGCTCCTTTTTATAATCTTTTTGTAACATTACATACAGGCATTATGAAATATGCCAAAAATGTTGATGATTTCTATCGTTATTAATCACATTTTACCCCCAATAGACCATGCAATTCCAAGCCGCTTATATCCTCGACACTATCGCAAAATCTATAAATGACTTTAGAACCAAATTACAGCCGCCTGAAACCGCCGACAAAATCAATGGACTCCTGCAATATGTAAGTTGCTTTGAGGTAGAATTTCCATATACACATCTTCTTGACTATGAGCAGCTTAAGCCTGTATTAGCTACATTAAACAATATTATAACAAGAGGTTTGCCCACGCGCGCACCTTTGATGTTGGAAGAATTGTTTGCGCAAATCCCCGATTTAACAGAACGTAACAAAGATGAGTTTGAATGGAATTTTCCCACAGAAGATAATCTTGTTAGGTATGAAAGTATTTTTGAACTACTACATATTATTGAGCCGAATTTGCCAATAGACAGAACGAATTATGGTGGAAATGTAGGGAGTAATTTAGAATGGCAATTTATCCAAAACCACCCTTTTTTAGCCCAAATATTAGAATCTCAAAGAGATTTTTCCAGCATAACCGCAATGCTTGGAGGCGGCAGAACGGTTGATTTCTGTTTTACTTCGCCGTATTTGCATTGGGACAAAGCGAACAAATGCTATGAAAAGGTAGGGCGCATTTTTGAAGTTGATGGCGCACATCATTCCCACTCCTCATACAGATATTATGACGCTTATAGAGATGCAATAGCCGCAGGCGAGCATTTTGAGACCATTCGTTTTTCAACTGAAACGATACAAGAAGATAAGATTGATGTTGAAGTATTGATTGGGCGAGAAATTTATCAAACGTTTAAGAAAAATTATGAGAAAGATATAACAAAATATCGCAGAGATTATTCTCTCCTTTTTATTCCTATCTCTGTGGCAAGGATTCAAAAAACCTTGATTGAATATTTCTTATTTCACCCCGATATTTTCAAAAAAGAAAAAATAAAAATAAAAATAGCCATTATAGAAAGAGATTTGCCTTGCGGAGCGATTGCTATCAAATCTTTGCAAGCCTTATTTCTCCATATAAACGCCATTTTGGAAGATGAGGATAAACTACTTTTGCCCGAAATTGAACTTACCATTTTTGAAAATAAAAAATGGGTAGTTGACGCAGAACTTCACTTGAAGGCAAATATTCAAGACGAGGCTTTTTTTAAGCAAAATGAGTTTGACATTATCATTGACCATGCTGTTTTGAGGCGTTCAAATATTTATCAAGAAAAGGATTTTCAATTTCACAAAGATAAAACCCTCAAAATCAGGTCTTCACATTATGTTGATACTTCTTTTGGCAAATCAAGGCGGGTGTATTGCGCAAAATTGTTGCACTACAAAACCTTAGTTACCAAAAAAGATGACGGTTCTTACGATGCAATAGAAACGTTAGAAGCGCATATCAATTTTTTCATTAACAATATTTTCCGAAAAACCGCTTATAGAGAAGGGCAGCTGCCGATTATTTCGCGTGCATTGCAGCAAAAACCCGTTATAGGCTTGCTGCCAACGGGGGGCGGCAAATCTCTGACCTTTCAACTTCCTGCTTTTTTGCAGCCGGGTTTGTGTTTGGTGGTGGACCCGATTAAATCCTTGATGGAAGACCAAGTGAGGGTGTTAAAAGAAAGTTGGATTGACTGTTGCGACTTTATAAACTCCAATTTGGAACGAAAAGAGAAAGCGAAAAAACTCATAGATTTTCGCTATGGAGAAACAATGTTTCTGTTCATTTCGCCCGAACGCTTTGTAATGGAGGAGTTTAGAAACATTATTCGCACGATTGACCTCTCGCCTTTTGGCTTGGCTTTTTCGTATTGTGTGATTGACGAGGTGCATTGTGTATCGGAATGGGGGCATGATTTTCGTTCTACTTACCTCATGTTAGGCAAAAATGCGCAAAAATTTGCCAAAACAAAAACTGAAAAAGCCGTTTCCCTTATCGGACTTACGGCTACGGCTTCGTTTGACGTGTTGGCAGACATAGAACGGGAAGTGCAAATACAGCATGATGACGTGGCAAATGCTATCATTATGATTGAAAATACCATTCGACCTGAATTGTTTTTTAGGGTGATAGAGGTTACAGATAAGGATAGAATAAGGGCGTTGAATGAGGATTTTTGCAAGATGGGGACTAATCTTCAACAGCTCAATAATGAGGAAATAATCCTTCAATCTTTAGCGCATCATTATATTGAATTTGAAAATATAGGAGATTATGGTGTTCTTAACAAAGCAGAAAAAAGATACGATTTAACCCCAAAAGGCAAAACGGAGCTAAGTCCCAAATTGGCAAAATTGACATTTACAGAGAAGTTGAGCGAAATAAACGTAAACGATTTGTATTCCATTATTTTTTGTCCCACAAAAGGCAATAAGAGAAATACAGCAGGGGCTTTGACTGACACAAAAGGTGTGCCTTATGTTTACGAAAATTTAGTTTCTACAAGTGAAGGTAAAGGCTTTTTTTATGCAAGTGAAACAGAAGAAACAAGCAAGGAAGTTCAAGCGCATTTTAAAAGTTTTACGGCAGATAATGGTAAAATTAAACACATTGTTTGTACAAAAGCCTTTGGAATGGGGATTGATAAAAAAAATATTCGCGCTACGTATCACTATTTTTATTCGGGTTCGCTCGAAAGTTTGGTGCAAGAAGCAGGAAGGTCAGGGAGGGACAAAAAAATATCAGAAGCGACTATTTTGCTTTCAAAAAAGGAGGTATTTATTTTATCCTTTGAATGTTTACTCAAAGAATCGCCTGAAAATAGCCTTATAAAGCCCTTAAATAATATCTTTTATAGATTGCAAATTAGGCATTTATGCCAGCAGGAATATTATACAGAACAGGAATTAAAAATAGCATTTTCAAATGTTATAAATATATTTCCTATGTCTTTAGCAGAAAAAACAGGCATACATGAGAGATGTTTGCCCTTTATTCAAGCCAATTACGAAGATAGAAAAATTCAGGATTTCTTTTATCAAGGAGCTTTCAAAGGAGTTGATACAGAAGTTAGTCAGTTTTATTCCTTGTTCAAAGACAAAGAGTTTGTGATAACCAGTAAACTCAAAGAACTAAAGGAGGAATATAATATTGGAAATGCGACAGATTTTGTATTCAAATATTGGGCTAAAGGAGTGAGAAAAAGGCTTTATATTGAAACATATCAGGAAGAAAAAGTAGGATTTATAGATTTGTCTTTACCCCTTCATCTCCCTTTAGACAATGTTCTGAAATCAATATTAGCATTTTTAAAAAGTAAAAACAGTGGACAAGACGATATTTTCAATTTGGTGTGTTCTGAAAAAATAGATGATGATTTGAATGAGGGAACTTTGGAAGAGGTGTTTAATGCGTGTCAGGATAAAACCTTTCCTTTCTATCTTGCCTGCGAGAAAATATTTCCCGATAATTTTAAGGCTATTTATTTAAAAATATCTGAAAAAGAGGAACAGGTTGCTATTCAAAATCGTTACTTAAATGAGTTAAATACCTTATTTTCAACGGCAAAACATTTTGGCGACATTCTAAATAACATAGGCAATCAATCCCTAAAAATAGGTTCTTGGTTTATTTTGCATGAGAAATATGATACAGAGGCTATTGAAAAACTAAAATTTGCTTTTGAGGAAAGTAGAGCGGCAAAGCCTTTTCTTGTATTAATGTATGAAATTCAAATTGAGAAATCGTTTAAGCAATCAAAAGGCAGTTTTTTGAATTTCCTATTGTTGCTTGAAGAAAATATTGCCAATTTAACTTTTACTTTTGACAAAGACAATAAAAATGAAAAATGGTTAAAATTATACTATAACAGAAGCCGACATTTCAAACCCACAAACGACACAGGCAGATTAATCTACCGTATGCACAGCATGGGCTTTTTGGAGGACTATGTTATTGACTACAACAAAAATAATTTATATACTTGCACTTTCCGAAAATATGCTTCTATTGAGGATTACACCCAAATCATCGAAAAATATTTGCGTAGATATTTGTCCGAAAACTCCGCAAAGGAGAATATTGAACGGCTTGAAAAAAAGCTCACAAAGGCTACTTTGATAGAAAAAATAGTAGAATGTCTTTATTTTTTGTCCGAATTTTCATACAAAGAAATTGCCAGCAAGCGAAAAAGAGCGACAGACGAAATAGAAACTATGTTAAATGCCAGTATTACAAATGAAGAATACGTAAACGACTTGTATCAGCAAAATATTTTCATTAAAGAACAAATTTATTTTTATTTTAATGCGAAATATGCAAGAATTGGATTCAAAATAAATGTAGCGGGAGAATCAAAGGATTTCTCTTTGTTAGATGACTATAACAAAAATATATTAACAAAAAAGGACTCATCAACAAAAGAAATTTTATTAACAAAAGAAGATTTATTAACAAAATATTTAGGCGTTCTCTCGCTTGAAGGCACAGCCCAGAATAATTACAAACACATGATAGGGTCTTGCAAAAAGATTTTGCGTTCTTTGGGTGGAACAGATTTGGAAAAAGAATGGGTACTTCGCCTGTTAAAAGCATTTGCTATGTATTCTGTAAACAATGCTTCCTACATTTCAGAGGCAAATGAAGAACTTGAAAAAGGGTTTGAAAATTTATATAAAGATAAAGATTTTCATCAAAACAGTTTTGAAATGATGAAACCCATTTTTGACACGTATTTTGAACAATTGCTTACTAATATTGACAAAAATAATAGCTCTTTTAATGACATTAAACTCATACGATTGAAACTGTTACTCAATATGCAAACAGTCGAACTCAATAACTTTCTTAACAACTTTAATGCTTAACAAATATGCCAACTTTAGACGAAATCATCATAAAATCAGAAGTAAATGTAATGGCTTTGAGCGAAAAACTCAAAGACCTTGACAAGTTGCGACAAGACATTAAGGACTTGTTAGAACAACCCCAAAAATTTGAAGTTCAATATGGGAAAATCGTACAGATAAGCGAAGACTTCACCAACATTTTAGGCATAGCAACGCAAGAATATTTGGAGGGAAATAATGCTTTGTTTACCACAAATTTGAAGGAATTAGATGCCAAAACTGCAGATTTTCAAGCAAAAATCAACGACTTGAAAACAGAAGTTTCTCGTTTGGTAAACACAGATTTTACGCAACTTTTTGCCGATTTGCAAAAGGATTTTATTGGGCAAACAAGGACAGATTTAGCCGTAGAATTGCAAAAGTTTGAGGACAAAACTGCAGATTTTCAAGCAAAAATTGAGGACTTGAAAACGGAAATTTCTCGTTTGGTAAACACAGATTTTACCCAACTTTTTGCCGATTTGCAAAAGGATTTTATTGCGCAAACAAGGACAGATTTAGCCGTAGAATTGCGAAAATTTGAGGACAAAGCTGCGGAGTTTCAAGCAAAAATCAACGACTTGAAAACGGAAATTACTCGTTTGGTAAACACAGATTTTACGCAACTTTTTGGCGATTTGCAAAAGGATTTTATTGCGCAAACAAGGACAGATTTAGCCGTAGAATTGCGAAAATTTGAGGACAAAGCTGCGGATTTTCAGGCAAAAATCAACGACTTGAAAACGGAAATTACTCGTTTGGTAAACATAGATTTTACGCAACTTTTTGCCGATTTGCAAAAGGATTTTATTGCGCAAACAAGGACAGATTTAGCCGTAGAATTGCAAAAATTTGAGGACAAAGCTGCGGATTTTCAAGTAAAAATCAACGACTTGAAAACGGAAATTACTCGTTTGGTAAACACAGATTTTACGCAACTTTTTGGCGATTTGCAAAAGGATTTTATTGCACAAACAAGGACAGATTTAGCCGCAGAATTGCAAAAATTTGAGGACAAAGCTGCGGATTTTCAAGCAAAAATTGACGACTTGAAAACGGAAATTACTCGTCTTGAAAAAATTGATTTAGAAAAGCACTTTGACAAACTTCAAAAAACGCTATCTGAAATATTTGGTGCAATTAACGCAATCAATCTTACCTTTACAACGACAATTCAAACGCTTACGAATATTGTTCAATCTCTAAGCATAATCCAAAATACAATTGATGCGAACCAAAAAGAGCTAAAAAAATCGCTTGATTCTTTCGTTGAGCAAGTTTCAAAACGCTTAGATGTACAAGATATTGAAGCAAAACAACACCATGAATTGTTAGAAAACAAAATACAATCCTTAGCAGCGCAAAACGATGCTTTAAAGACATATCAAGTTATTCAAATTGGGCTAACAATAGTAGGCTTAGTTTTGCTCATTTATCTTGCTATAAAATAAACCATGAAGGTTATCAAAGAACCAAAAGAAATAGACTTGCTTCTTGCAGGTAGGAATTTGACAGAGGCTGAATGTCAAGGCATTAGTGCTTTTATCCAAAAGCAAAAAATGCGTAAACTACGAAAAAGGAGGAGCTTATTGGCTAAAATGAAAACAATTCAGGGCTAATTTCTTTATCAAGAAGGAATATGAATACGGAAAATTGTGTATAAGACATTCTATATAGTCGAATCATCTTCCCAATGTTTTGTCAAAATCGCTTGAATTTCTGCATCTGACATACTGCCAACTTCGGATTTATCATAGATAGCCGCCCAAATAAGGGTTTCTTCGGACAAAACTAAGTAGGTAATAATGCGTGCGCCGCTTGATTTTCCCTTTTGTTTTGCAGAAATAGCAAGGCGTATTTTATAGGTATTTTCTCCTATTTTCGTTCCTTGAATAGGCTTTTCAAGCAAAGATTCATACAACAATAAAAAATCATTTTTAAAAGAATTATACTTTTTATGTAGCTTTTTAAATTGTTTGGAAAAAGTGGTTGTTTGCTGTATTTTCATCATAAGTTGGCTAAAAAAGCTTTTGTATCTATTAATTCGGTCTTTTTTGCCTTATATGCAGCAATTTCCTCCATAGCTTCGTTCAATTCTTGCGCAAAAAGCTGTTTAGCTTGCTCCTCATTTTCTTTTTCAATGATTTGAATAAACGAAAAATGGCGCAATAATTCTATCACAAAAGCAAATTTATTTTCTTCGATTTGAAGGGATATTGTTTTGGTCATATCTTAGTATGTTATTTTATAGGGCAAATATACGCAATAACTGCGAATTTGTGATTATTTTCAAAAAATGTTACACAAAAAAAACCTCCATTCCTTGCGGACTGGAGGCTGTAAAAAGAAGGCGGCGACCTACTCTCCCACCTGTAACAGCAGTACCATCGGCGCAGCAGGACTTAACTTCTCTGTTCGGAATGGGAAGAGGTGAACACCTGCGCTAAAACCACCCTTAGTGTTGAGTTGATAGTTGAAAGTGAAAAGTTGTTAGAACTCTTACACTTCAAAAATCACACTTTGGAATATTTTGATATTGAGTCGAAGGGACGATATACAGTAATAGTAAGGAAGCAAATAACCTTCAAAAAAAAGCGTACTTGAAAGAAAATTCGAGTAATTAGTACGACTCGGCTACATGGCTCGCACCATTTACACCTATCGCCTATCAACGTTGTGGTCTACAACGACTCTCATGGAATACTTATCTTGTGGTTGGCTTCGCACTTAGATGCTTTCAGTGCT
>JAYUZN010000215.1:0-3507 GCA_043751755.1 Bacteroidota bacterium
TAAGCGGCAGGCAATAGAATAGAATAGAATAGAATAGAATAGAATAGAATAGAATAGAATAGCTTTTTCATAAAAAATGCGTTTAAAAGATGAAAAACAATACAGTACAAATCATGGTGGTAGCAAAGCTCAGAGAGCTTTTCGGGTACGTTGTGGGCTGCGAGGTTCGAAGCCCACCTTTCTTAACAAGAGCGGCAAGTTTTGGGGGAAAGGTAAGGGTTTATATTGAGAATACCAAATGAAATGAAAAATAAATATTTTTCCCATAGCTGCCATTTAGAAAATGGCAGCTATGGGAAAAACTCCTAAATCCTATCTCATAACCGACAATTTTTGGGTAGCAGCCAGCCTTTCCCCTTTGAATAACACACAATTATACAAACCTGTAGGCAAATTTGATAGGGATAGGCTGAAACTATTTCTCCCTTCAAAGCAAAATAAAGCTGCCGTTTCTCCTACTTTTTGCCCTACCAAATTGTAGATTTCAATATGAAACATGTCATTTTCTTGAGTAGCAAAAGAAAAAGCTGCCGTTTCTGCCGCAGGATTCGGGAAAATACGTGCGTCTTGTACAAATGGTAAGGCATTTTCTACGCTCACAACTGACTCGGTTACAGTCAAAATTTGATTAGAAGTTACATTATATAACATTTGCGTATGACCCCCTAACCAAATCACTTTCAAACTATCCACCTTTGTCGCTGTTCCCATACCAAAATGCGCAATCGTGCTATTGTGTGAGCAATGACTTGAGCCGCCGTCTATTTCACGCAGATAGGCTTTATTTCCGATATAAGCAATGACATGAGAGCCATAGCCATCTCTATTGCAATGCGTTCCTATCAATTTGATTTCCAACCACTTCTGCCCTGTTGTGCCATTTTTGAACAGCTGCGATTTGAGGGGGATATTGGGCGGATAATTTTCGGGAAAATAATCCAACACCACCGAAAAAATATCTAAATCTCCATCTTTGTCATAATCGGACATGGCAGAACCGCGCGCCATATAGCCTGTACCTGTTACGCCAGCCGCCTGTGCAATATTAGAAAAGGTATTATTTCCATTATTTTGAAACAAAGCATTGTAATTATACGCCGCAGAAATGGGAATATTCACAGAATCTCCGGACTCCATGTAGCCATTATTTACGTATAAATCAAGGTCTTTGTCGTTGTCAAAATCCCCAAACATGGCTCCCCAGCCCGTAGCCGCACGATTGGGCGAAACCCAAGCATCTTCTGTGCCTGTAACCGTTGCAGCATCAGCAAAAACGCCATTTCCATTGTTACGATACAATTTATTTCTGCCAATATTGGTTTCATAATAATCCAAATCTCCGTCTCCGTCATAGTCTCCGATTGCCGTTCCCATGCCAAACATGTGGGAATTGATGCTGCCCGCGCCACCAATATCTGTAAAGGTATTAGCAGGATAATTGTTGCGATACATCGTGCTACTTTTGAGCCATTGCCCAAAATCATTGTCCAAATAAATATCTACATCATGGTCATTGTCAAAGTCGGTAAAAGCAGCCCCTAAGCCGACTCCCATATCTGCAACGCCCACATTTGCAGCCACTTCCGTAAAAGTATTGTTGTAGTTATTGAGGTAAAGCAAGTCCGGCTGCGGCACATGCGCATAGCCCGTTATATTTCCTGCCTGAAAAACCACCCTTGCCGTATCTATATAATTGGCGACATAAATATCTAAATAGCCATCTAAATCGTAGTCACCAAACGTGGCAGAAGTCCCCCAATAACGCTGCGTAATCCCCGCACTGACCGAAATATTGGTAAAAGTGCCATTTCCATTGTTTTTGAAAAGGATATTCGGAATATCTGTATAAAAAAAGAATTTCCCCCAAGTGGTAATAAACAAATCCTTGTCGCCATCATTGTCTATGTCCCCCGCAACCGCGCCCATTGTGTAAATAGAATCGGCAAGCATCAAGCCTGCTTGCTGTGTTACGTCTTGAAAAGTGCCATTTGTTTTATTTTTGTACAAACGGCAGGGCGCGTTTCCGCCTGTGAGGAAAATGTCTTCCCAACCATCTTTGTTATAGTCAAAAAAGACAACTCCACCGCCCATAAGTGCGCTTTGCGCATATACGTGGTTTATGCCTGCGGTAGCAGCAACTTCCGTAAAGGTCTGAGCGAAGGAAAAAGCGGCAATAAAAGCCGAAAAGAAAGAGAGAAAATATTTTTTCATATATTTATTATGAATAAGGAACACAAAAGAATCATTTTAGGATTTACGCAAAAGTTGTTTTTACAGCCACGAATTACACGAATTTGCACGAATTAACAGCCCTAACTCGTGAAAATTCGTGGCAAAATGCGTAAGTCCTGAGATAAAGTTATTTAATTTTCGTTCCTTTGTTGCAAATTCAGTTCAAAGTTATTGATTTTTTTTACAAATGAAAAAGATTTTTATTTTATATGTGATTTTGGGGCTAATGGCTTGTCATACCAGCCAAAAAACAGCCCATAATGCCGCTTATACGGACAAAAGAATCGCAGAATCTGTCCAAAAGGCTTGCAAATACTTGAAAATGAGGGGGGCAAAGTTTGATTTTACCCTCATTCCTATTACCCAATATTTGGAGAAAAAATATGCCATTTCCACAGGTTTGCCATATGATAGCTTGCTGATGGGAAATTGGCAGGCAGAAATGCACCCCTTAGAAGGGCTTATTTCTCCCAAAAAATACAAATATGACGCACAAACAGCAAAGACATTTTCTGCCGAACTTCCGCGCCTTATGTATCTGAGTTTGTATTGCAAAAATTGCGGATTAGACTCGAATTATTGGGCGATGATGCACAGGCAAAGTGCGGACAGCATGGGCTATGGCTTGCCTCATGCCGCCCTTTCGCTGAAATGGTTGCAAGAAAAAAAGTGCGAATATGCGGATTCTATTTTTGAAAAAGTGAAAAAACAGCAATTATTTTCTTTGAAAAACTTGGTAACAAGGCAGAATTGTGCCACAGATTTGGGCATAGAAGCGGTGAGTATGTTGGGATATTTGGGCGGAAAAGAGGCGATTCAAGCAGAATGGATAGAAAAATTATTGTCCCTTCAAGACAAAAACGGAGCATGGAAAACGGACGCTTATATTTACACGCCTACGCAAGAAATCACGCACAATACGAATCAGCAATATGACCATACCACTGTTTTGGCGTTGTGGGTTTTGCTGATGTATGGGAGAGAAGGGGAAGGTGGGGTAAATATGGTGGAATGAAGAAAGTGAGAATCTTTAAGTTATATTTGTCTTTCTGCCATTTTTTCACCACTAAGGCACGAAGCAACACGAAGATATATGGTAAAAGAAGACATCTAAGCCACACTTTTTCTTTCTTAGTTTCCTTTTGATAAACTTCCCTCCCTCTCAAAAATCAAATCCCCTTTTTTCCCAAAAAAACCCTAACTTTGTCCTTCAAAACATACCTCCATGAAATACATAAAAATCGCAGGTTCCTGCCTCAATCAAACGCCGCTCGA
>JAYUZN010000216.1:0-2208 GCA_043751755.1 Bacteroidota bacterium
TTTTGGCAGTCCAATTGAAGTTAAAAGGGTCTTCTAAATCTGCTTCCTGTAGCTGTTTTTCATTGTTTGCCGTTATTAAATACGTAGGAAAAGTGATGACAGAAGCCAAAGGAATATAGGTATAGGCTTTGAGTTGAAGGGAATCATTGTCAAAATTGCCAATCGTCAAGTCATATTTTTTGCCCGAAACGAGGGCATTTGCGCCAGATGTTGCTATTTTATATAAAGTCGCAAAAGGATAAAAAGCCCCTTCTCCCTGCAAAGGAACATTGTTTATTTCTGTAGCTGTATAAGTTTTTCCATTTCCTATTAAAACTACTTTTAAGTTTTTAACAGAAGGGTCATAGCTTTTTGCATATTCAATGGCATCTTGATTGACCAAAAAGGCTTTGTTTACCGAAATATATTGTACAGAATCGGAAGCATGTAAGATGCCATATACCACATAAATATCTTGGTAGGGGGCATTTACCTCTACTTCAGATTTACAAGTACATAAAATACTTGCTATTAACACGGAAATAAGCCCTAAGACTATTTTTTGTTTCATTGAAAATAATAGGTTTACTTTATCTTGAAAACCAAAGTATTAACATGCTAAATATAGCTTTGTCAAAGTTTAGAACTTTGACAAAGTTGAATAAATCAGTTTTTGAAACCGCCCAACTATTTACAATGTTTTGTGTGTGCCGTCACATTGCCAGCCCAATAGACTGTGTTTGCAAGCGCATACAGAATAGGTCTTTTTGACCGTAATTTCAAATTCTGTTGGCTCAAATTCTGTGCCTTCATGCGAGCCATCGCAAAAAGGCTGATTTTGACTTTTCCCGCAAGCGCACCACCAATAGGTGCCGGGTTCGAGTTCCATTTTGATGGAATGTTTTTGGAAAATTTCTGGTGTAGGCATGTATTGAAATTAAAAATGAGAAATGAAAAATGTGCCGCACTGAGCTTGCCGAAGTGAGGAATGGAAAATAACTGTTTATTTAACGATATTGGGCTAAAACAGTCGCTATCGCTATACAAAAGGCTTGTAACTTTCCTTCTATAGGATATGCTAATTCTGATATAAGTAATTGAATATCATTTGTTTCGTCATACAAGTATTCTTCAATTACGGCTTTTCTACTCAAAATTAATCGCTTACAATCTAAATTCAGAAATTGAATTGTATTTTTCCCTTGTTCCGTTTTTCCTACTATTTTTCCATCTTCTTTGTAGGAAAAATGAGCCTCAACATTTTCTACTAAAGGAGAAATAATGTCATATTCTAATGGGTCTTTATCTCCTTTACGGCTATCGCAACTCAGTTCAACAGGGCTAACTCTTTCGCCTCCATTGCAAGCTGCTAACAGGTTTTGATAGACAAAAGCCTTGTGTTTATGTTTTTCTTTTGGCAAAAAATGCTCTACTTTTGTATCTAATGGCGCACCTTTTATGCTCGCATTGCAATAACAACAGAGATAATACTGTTCTTTGACCAAAGATTGCCGCAATAATTCCTTTGAATAGTCATTTTCTACTACCTCTTTGCTCAAACTACTCGGCAATAAATCCCATAATTTGTCTCCCTTTTCGTTTTCTAAATGGGTAATAGCCAACTGATTAGCCGTTTTCCATTTTATGAAATCTATAGGTTCTTCTTGTTTGTTAATTTGCCTCATTTTTTGCCATACTTTTTTGTTTTCTCCGAATTAAAATATCTGCTTTGAGCAATTCAGGCTCATCTGCACCTATTACTTCCTCCAATTTCTTGCGAAGAATAGCTGCTTCTGTCAATTTATCTTCTCTAATCAGGTCAAAATAAGCATCTAAATTGGCTTGCACTTCTAATGGGCGGCTTACATCATCCATAATTGCCTCCAAAATCCACTCATTATTGCGCCCGAATGTGTTTTGCGGATATGCTTTTCCATTTTCAAGCGAAAAAGCACAGCCATTTGGCACATAACTCAACACTTGCGGGGAATGTGTAGTAGCTACAAACTGCAAATTCGGAAATATTTTGCACAAAGTAGGCAAAAAAGTGCGCTGCCATTTTGGGTGCAAATGCTGTTCTATTTCATCAATTAACACAATGCCTGCGCCATTGAGATAGTCTGTTGATTTGTTTAGTTTGGCAAGGGTGATGAGGCGGCGAGTAATGTCAATCAATAAAATAATGATTCTTTTTTCGCCAT
This sequence comes from Bacteroidota bacterium, assembly GCA_043751755.1. Classification (GTDB taxonomy): domain Bacteria; phylum Bacteroidota; class Bacteroidia; order J057; family J057; genus JAAFHL01. Next base: position 2,181 of record JAYUZN010000216.1, read on the forward strand.
CAGAAAGTTGGTGGACATTCAAACGAAG
>JAYUZN010000217.1:0-2098 GCA_043751755.1 Bacteroidota bacterium
CCCACCAAATCTACTGACATCGCCGAAGCACCATTCCCCAAAAAGTGAAATCTGTCCAAAGAATCTTCGTACTGCAAACCCCAATTTGTGTAGGTTGGGGAATGTTGTAAGACCATTCTTTTTTTGTTGGTCGTACCAGTTGCGAACATGTTAATCATCGGTACGGCAGAAGTGGCAGTTATGGCAGGAAAAGTGAGACTTCCTGCTGCATCTAACATGAGAATGTCGCCATCTGCGCTCATGATTTGCACCTTGTTTACAGTGCCATTGCCTAAGGTAAGTGCAGCAGTAGCCACAGGCGAAGCTGTGCCGATACCTACTACCCCTGTGCGATAAATTGCGCCAGCACTCGTAGCCGCGCCGTCCCATTGTTGGGCATAGAGTCCTGCACTTGTCAAGGCTGACAAGCAGATAAGAGATAAAATCTTTTTCATACAAATAAAATGGAAAGGTTGAAAAATGTGAGAAAAGTTAAATGATTGTCGCTGATGAGGTCTTGCCTCTTGCCTCTGTGTATTTGTAGGTTTATGTAGAGAAAAGGGAAAAGGTAACTACGATATACAAAAAACTTGCTATGATTTTACGTAAAAGTTGTTTTTATAGCCACGAATTGCACGGATTAACACGAATTAGGGCTGTTAATTCGTGGCAGATGCGTAAGTGCTGATGATGAATTTACTAAATTTCCTTATAGTTTACCCTCTTTTTTAGCTTTTTCAATAATAAAACGTACTCTTTCTATCTCTATTTCCAACCATTCTGAAATATCTGTTGCAGTTTTGCCTTTTTTGGCAAGTGTTATCACATTAAACTCCATGCCTTTTTCCATGCCTTTTTCCATACCTTTTTCCATGCCTTCGCCAAAGCCTTTTTCTTTTCCTTCTTCCATACCTTGCTCAAAACCTTTTTCTTTTCCTTCGTAGAAGCCCTCTTCAAAACCCGATTCCCGCTCATCTCGTAAGGCTTTGTTTACCAACTTTATATGTTCTTCTTCTGTTTCTATATAATTCAAATCTTCTTTATTTAAAACATCTTTCGCAATGATTCGCATAATGTCCTGAAATAAGTCGTCTTTTTTAAATTTGGTAAAATCTGTTTTTTTATTATTTCTTTGCCTCGTTTTTTCCGCAAATTCAAACCAACGATGGTATTTTGTAAATTTCTCATCTTTGATAATATTTTCTTGAAACATAAAAACTAACCGATTTTTACGCAAAAAATCAAGGTTTTTATGTTTATTTTCCAAGGTTTTCAAAATATTTTGGCGAATATCCAACAATTCTGTTCGGTCTTCTTTATGCCAAAGTTCGTGATTTTCTAGGAAACTAAGTGCCGTTTCTGGTGCAGTTATATAGCCCATAAAATGTTCAGAAAACTGCAAAGAGTCATCTACCATCCACACCAAAGTCAGCACAGGCACCACTTCTTTATAACTTCTATCTTTTGCTCGTTTGTCTTCTGTTTGAATAGGAACTTTCTTTTCTGCGAGCGTTTCTAATTGCAAAGCGGTTGATGCACAATGATATAGGTAAAAACGCTTTATAACATCAGGCTTATACCATTGTTGCATTTCGACAATAATATTTGCCCCATTGATTTTACAACGGAAATCAACTTCTATTTTCGCAGAAGCATCTGTAAGATATTTGGTTCTATCCAAGAACGTAATCTCTTGTATTTTCACATCTAAAAAGTCTTCCAAAAAAGCCCTTGCAATGTGTACCTGCGAAAAAACTTTCTTGAAAAATCTGTCGTAATTTAAAGGAGCTAAATACATAGTATTGTGTTTATTATTTTTTCGATAATTGGGACAAATATACGGAATTTTCGGGGGAAATACGAATCTTTTTATAATTTTTGCCCCAAATTAACAGCCCTAATTCGTGTTAATTCGTGCAATTCGTGGCTATAATAACAAATAAACCGCAACTCCTCCAAAATACGCAATCATCGCAGGAATCGTTATATTTTTGACATACCACATAAACTCCATACGCTCCATGCCCATCACAGCTACTCCTGCGGCAGAGCCTATGACCAAAATACTCCCACCTGTCCCTGCGCAATATGCCAAAAACACCCACAAACTATGGTCTGT
>JAYUZN010000218.1:0-3080 GCA_043751755.1 Bacteroidota bacterium
GTAGCTTGTACAAGTACTTATTGCCAATATATAACGATAGCAGGTGCGGGCGGTTGTCAGGCATATTTTTATTATACGGCAAATGGCGGGACTGTTACCTTTAACAATCAGTCGCAAGGCGGTACAAATTACAACTGGAATTTTGGTAATGGGCAAACAAGTACTGTGTTCAATCCTACCACAACTTACCCACAAACAGGCTATTACAATGTGTGTTTGACCATTTATGATAGCACAGGTTGCCAAAGCTCCTATTGCGATTCTGTATATGTAACCGTAGCCGCAGGAACCTGTCAAGCGGCTTTTACGACTATTGTAAGTGGAAATGCGGCAGCTTTTACCAATACTTCTACAGGCACAAACCCCAATACAGCCTATTCGTGGAACTTTGGAGATGGCACGACTTCCACAAGTAGCAACCCGAACCATACTTACACAGCTTCAGGTACGTATTATGTATGCCTCACCATTTATGTAAACAATGGAGGAGGTGCGCCTTGCACAAGTACTTATTGCCAATATATAACGATAGCAGGTGCGGGCGGTTGTCAGGCATATTTTTACTATACGGCAAATGGCGGGACTGTTACCTTTAACAATCAATCGCAAGGCGGTACAAATTACAACTGGAATTTTGGCAACGGACAAACAAGTACTGTGTTCAATCCTACCACAACTTACCCACAAACAGGCTATTACAATGTGTGTTTGACCATCTATGATAGCACAGGTTGCCAAAGTATTTATTGCGATTCTGTATATGTAACCGTAGCCGCAGGAACCTGTCAAGCTGCTTTTACGACTATTGTAAGCGGAAATGCGGCAGCTTTTACCAATACTTCTACGGGTACAAATCCCAATACAGCCTATTCTTGGGATTTTGGAGATGGCACGACTTCCACAAGCACCAATCCGAACCATACTTACACAGCTTCAGGTACGTATTATGTATGTCTTAGCATCTATGTATATAATCCAGGAGGCGCACCTTGTACAAGTCTTTATTGCCAATATATTACCATTGCGCCTGTTGGCGGTTGTCAGGCATATTTCACATACATTGCCAATGGCGGAACAGTGAGCTTTACCAATCAATCGCAAGGCGGCTCTTTCCAAAATTGGAACTTCGGCAATGGGCAAATAAGTTCTCTCCCAAATCCAAGTGCAACCTACACACAAACAGGCTGGTACAATGTCTGCCTTACGGTGTATGACAGTACTTGCCAAAGTACTTATTGCGATTCTATTTATGTAACAGTCGGCGGGGCAGGTTGTAGCGCAAGTTTCACCTATCAAATAATAGGCTCAACAGGTGGCGTAGCCTTTAGTGGTATGGCAACTGGGGCAGCTCCTTTTCAGTATAGTTGGTCTTTTGGGGTAACACAACAAAATCCTACGATAACCTATCAACAAAATGGGCAATATATTGTCTGTCTTGTGATAGTGGATTCTACGGGTTGTACTGCTACTTACTGCGACACTATTTATATGACATTATTAGCCTTAGAAAACGCTTTTGTAAGTCAGGTTTCTGAACTCTATCCCAATCCTACGCAGGCTTCGGCAGCTTTTGACCTCGATTTGAAAGAAAAAGCCAACATCACAGTCGAAGTCTTGAACATGGTAGGGCAGTCTATTTCGGTAGAAAATAAGGTACTTTCGGACGGCACGCACAGCCTTTCTGTTCCTACACAAGACTTAGCGCAAGGCATGTATTGGGTCAGAATCTCGGCAGAAGGGCAATTTGTGGCTACGAAACGCCTGATAAAAGAGTAGGTAGAGGTCACCGCAGATTTTTACAGATTAAGAAGCATATAATCAGTGTGCCGTTGTCAGTGTGCCGTTGTGTCATTCTGCCGTTGTCAGTGTCCTCACTGACAACGGCAGAATGACTTTTTTTGATAAAAATTGCCTAAATCCTTGTTTTTCTAAAAAAAAAGTTGATACTTTACAAAAAATTAAGGTAACTCCATTTCTCATGCTCATCACATTCAACGAACTTAGACGCATCAAAGATAGCCTTCCTTCGGGCAGTATGAAGCGCATAGCAGAGGCATTAGGCATTCAAGAAGACACGATTAGGAACTATTTTGGCGGACAACACCTCACTTCGGGTGCTGTGATTGGCATACATTACGAACCCGGACCAGACGGCGGAATTGTGCGCATAGAAGACGAAACGATATATCAAATGGCAATGGAAATATTAGCAGAAAAATAAGTTAAGGAGTTGAAAGTTATAAGTTGAGAGTTGAAAGTTAATAAATCAATAAGATATATCGAAAATATATGTTGAGATTATTTTCCACTCGTACTTACCCATAAATATTCATCATTATGCACTTTTCAAGCGATTCACACTATCCTGCCATCGAAAAAGAAGCGATAGCCAACATGCACTTCCCAAAAGGTGAAGTATTGACCGCAAACACTGCTATACAAGCCCGTATGCAAGCCTTGACAGAAGCGTGCAGGTTGGGAAATGAATTTAAGGGCAAAACCCGTATCGTTTTTATGTCGGAGCAAGGCATTAGAGAAGTCAATACCACCATTTGGAACGTAAGTGAAGATGCCGTAAGCCTCAAAGCAGGGGTATTTATTCCGATGCACGCCATTATGTACGTAGAACATTCATAAGAATTTCGCGCAGATTTTCGCAGATAGGGACGCAGATTTAACGCAGATAATAGTTAGTTCACAGTAATTTGCGAAAATCTGCGGTTAAATCTGCGAGCATCTGCGTGAAACATCTTCAATTTATCTCAAAACATGGAAATCATATACGCCGCAGATTCTCCCGCAGCACAAGCCTCTAAACTCGTCAATCACACCCGCAAACACATCTTTTTGACGGGAAAAGCAGGCACAGGCAAAACCACTTTTTTGAAGCATATTTTGCAACAAACCCACAAAAAAGCCGTTGTGTGCGCGCCTACAGGCATTGCAGCTATCAATGCGGGCGGTGTTACCATACATTCTTTATTTCAGTTGGGATTTGGAGCTTACGTTCCCGATGCTACTTTTCGCCCTTCGATTGACAATAGCAGCAAATTCAACACGCCGGGCAATGTCATGGGCGG
>JAYUZN010000219.1:0-1869 GCA_043751755.1 Bacteroidota bacterium
TTGCGTATTTTCGGTTTGAGTGATAAGAATATTATGCGTATCACATAACAAAGCCCCTTTGAAAAAACTAAGGGCGCAATAGTTATTAAATGCACTAAGTAATAGGATATTATTTTGCTGAAAAGTGTAGCAAGGAATGCTCCACTTCACTTCTTCGGTCAGTCCGCAATCAAGCAGCAAACGCCTCAATGCTGCCAATTCAGGCTGCCATGTATGTACTTTGCATTGAGGCGTATCTCCGAGAGGGCAACGGCAGCAGCCTATAGTCAAATAAACATCAACGTTATGTATTTTTGTGTTGGGCATTTTTTAATCGTTGAGCAGTTTGTATTTAGGGTGACGCACTTTTGGAAAGTGCGCCACCCTGAATACAATTAATCCCGTTTTATCAAATCCGAAACAAATATAAATTCCTCTAAATGCGCGTTATTTGGGTGCAGAATATTATTTTTTGTGCCTTCCCACTCTTTTTTCCCTTCATAGACAAACATAATTTGGTCGCCGATATTCATGACCGAATTCATATCGTGCGAAACCACAATAGTCGTCATATCATATTCGATAGTCAGTTCTTGAATGAGTTTGTCAATGACACTCGAAGTCAAAGGGTCGAGTCCAGAATTGGGTTCATCTACAAATAAGTACTTGGGATTGAGGGCAATAGCTCTTGCAATGCCTACCCGTTTTTTCATTCCTCCCGAAATTTCGGCGGGATAAGCATTCGGGGCATGGGTTAAATTTACCCTTTCGAGGCAGAAATCCACCCTTTTTTTTATCTCTGCTTTTGACCATCTTGTGAACATACGAATCGGAAAAGCCACATTTTCTGCCACTGTCATAGAATCAAACAAAGCTCCTCCTTGAAATAACATGCCAATATTTTGCCGAATATCCTTCAATTCGTGGCGATTTGTTTGGTGAAAATCCACGCCATCATACAAGATATTTCCCTCGTCAGGCTTTAGCAACCCTACAAGGCATTTGAGGGTAACGCTTTTTCCGCTCCCGCTTGCGCCAATTATCATGTTCACTTTTCCCTTTTCAAAGTGATACGAAATGCCTTTTAACACTTCTTTCTCTCCAAATTTTTTGCGGATATTTTTGATTTCGATAGACATTGTAAGAAAATGAGAAATGAAAAATGAAAAATAGCGTTAATCTGCGAAAATCTGCGGTTTAATCTGCGTGAACTACAGCATGACTTGCGCCACAATAAAATCTGCAATGACCATAGCAATACAGCTATAAACCACCGCTTTTGTCGCAGATTGCCCTACTTCTAATGCGCCACCGTTTGTAAAATAGCCATGATAGGCAGAAATTGTGGTTATCAAAAAGCCAAAAATAAAAGATTTTGTGTACATAACCGTTACCTGATGCGGGTCAAACCATATTTGAACTCCATAAGCAAACTCGTCATACGACAAAAGTCCCGTCAAATCTCCTGCGATTGCGCCGCCGAGATGCAGCAAAAAAGCAGAAAAAGTAACCAAAATCGGGAAGGAAATCAGCCCGCCCAACAATTTAGGAATCACTAAATAGCCCACAGGATTAATGCCCATGACTTCTAAGGCATCAATTTGTTCTGTAACCCGCATAGTTCCGATTTGCGAAGCAATGCTTGAGCCGATTCTTCCTGCCAAAATGAAAGTTATCACAGTAGGGGCAAGCTCTAACAAAGTCGAAGCCGACACAATATTGCCAATCGTATATTTGGGAATAAATGGGCTAACTAATTGATACGCAGTTTGTACCGTTGTTACAGCTCCAATAAAGCTGGCAATCAAAATGACGATAGAGGCACTACCCAAGCACATAGAAGCGACTTCTAAGAGGGTCAGCCGATAATAGACCACAGGACGCTCTAAG
>JAYUZN010000220.1:0-4969 GCA_043751755.1 Bacteroidota bacterium
TTCAAATTTCTACCCTCTGCAATTTCAGAAAATTCTCTGCCAAATGCCCAAAATCCCTATCTGTAGTAAGCAAAGTCAAGTCGTAAGTTGCAGCAGTAGCGGCTATCCACAAGTCATTTTTTCCCATATTGCGGGCAGAAGTTTTCAGGCTTTTCAAAGGGTGTTTTCCTTGACTAAAAGCGTCTATTTCGGCGTATTTGTCCACAATTTCTTCAGTGTGAATGTCTATCACGAGAAATTCCTGTACTACATTTTCGATTTCTTGCAGTTTCGTTTTGCCCCACTTGTTTCTCAAAGCAATAGATTTTATTTCTCCAATAGACACAACAGAAGTCAAAAGCTTATTTTGAGGAATGAGTAAATCCAAGGTATTTTCCAAACGGCGTACCATTGCGCCTCCTCTAAGATAGAGCAGCAAAATATTTGTATCAAACAAGTAATTCATAATCAAATGGTTAAGGGGTAAGCATTGCCAACAAATCTTCGATAGGTTCTTCGATATTCAAGGCATCAACTTTCTTGAAAAAAGCCTCTCTATCAATCGGTTTATAGTTCGCTTCTGCCGCCAATTGCGCTAATGTTGCGCCTCGCCGCAAAGGTTTTGCCGCTTTCATATACACATCGGGCATATCTTTTTCGGAGACATGTTCGGCAAGATAATTTTCCATATCTGCCAATAAAGGCTCATCTTTAAGCTGTATAATGAACGATACGAGCTTATATTTGCGTGCTTCTAAGGTTGTTAATATCATGTGTGTTGTTTTTTTACAAAGATAGAAAATAAAAGAGAATTTTCTCCAAAAACTTTTTTATGTTGTCAAAACTTCCACCCACCTTTCATCTTATCCAAAGCCTTTTTGATGCTATCTTGCGCTTTTTTTCGGGCTTCTTCTGCCTTTTTTCTCAACGCCTCCTCCTTTTTTTGAGCTTGTAACACTGCTTTTTCGCGCTTTTCCTCTTCCTTTTTACGGGCTTCCTCTTCCGCTTTTTGGCGCATTTCTGCTATTTTATCCTTTGCATTGTCTATTACCCGGTCTTTCATATCTTCTACCTTTTGTTTTAGGCTATCTTTGTTCAAGGGAATATTCAAGCCTGTTTGTTGTTTAATAACCCCTTCTACCGCATTTTTGGCATCTTCTTCTATTTGCGCTCTTACGTCTTCGGCGGCTTTTTTGCCAATTCCTACAATTTTGGGATTTAGCGGAGTGCCGCCAATCAGCAAAGCTACTCTGAGGCGCAAAGGCGGCTTTTTGAAAATGTTTAAGCCCCCTAATTTGCCCAAAGCCTCCTGTACAGCCTGCCCAATTTTGCCAAAAGCAGCATCTATTTTCACCAAATAATCCAAGGTTCCCGTCAAACTCTGCCTGCCACTTATGTTAAGATGTATATCTTTTTGCGGAATATGCACGTCAAAAGGCGCAACATTGTTCCAACCATCTTTGATTTCAAACGAAGATTTTGCGCCATTTAAGGTTATTTCTTTCAATTCTGAAATCTTGGTAACTTCTGCCATTTTTTCTGTAACCTTTGAACCTATCAACTGCCCCTCCAAAATCTCGAAAACACCTGTGCCACTTATATGGTCTAATATGGGAGACATGTTTTTATTCAAACTGCCCGTCATTTTTACAGTTGTATTAAATTTGCCCTTAATATGCGTCAAAATCGGCGAAAGCTTTGCCAGAATTGGAAAATATTTGAGTGCCTCCACAATCAGCAAATTGCGAATATCTATGTCCATGCCATACAAAGGCACTTTCAGGTTTTTGCTGTCATACATGCCATTGAGGGTAAAATTGCCGCCCAAAGTCTCGAAAACCACATTTTTCATCAAAAGCCCCTTATTTACTACGGCGACTTGTCCAGAGAAATTGGAGAGTTTCAAATTATCATACGTAAGTTCGCCTACTTTTGCAGTGATCCCTATGTTGTAAGCAGCAGGAATTTCTACGGCAGAAAGCTCGCCTGACTCCGAAGGTGCGGGAGCATCTGCCTTTACTTCACCCTCATAACCCATCATTTCATTTACATTCATTTTTTGGGATTGAATGTTTATATTTCCGCCAAGTTGTTCATTTTTTAACAAAGCAAAGGCAAGATAATTCGTCAGATTTCCGTTCAAAATATAGTCTGTTTTGCCTACCATTCCTACAGCATTTGAGACTGTCATTTGTGTGTTAGAAAAGGTAGCTTCTCCCGTTTTTACGGTAACAGGATAGCCTAATCCCTTGCTTTCATAGCGAAAATTTTGTACATTAATCTTGCCTGAAGTAGCTACATTCAGGTAGCGCCCCGCCTCCACATCTGCCATAGTGCCTTTTGTTACAAAATTATCTATCAACAATTTGCCTATTATTTTCATGCCTTCTATCGGATAGATTTTGAGTATTTTTTCCAAATTGACAGAGCCATCTATTTTGGCATCAAATATAGGTTTGTCAAAATTTTGGACAAATAAACGTCCTTCAAGCGGCTCATTGTCAAGGTCAAAATGAAATTTGTCGAGGTTTAACTTTGCGGTTGCCATCGTTCCTGCGAGACAATTTGCAGCCCCGTCAAAGCTCACATTTTTTACTTCTACATGATGTTTTTCATTTTTAACATAACCATTTGTGAAACTCATTTTTGTCTCTAATACGGGCAAAGCTGCTATTTTTTCGTCATAAACACCCTTTGCAAAGCCATCTACGCTAAAAATCCCTGCCAGACTCATGCCTTCTATGGGGTAAATTTGGGTCATTTTTGCCAAATCTAATGAACCTTTTATCTGTGCATCATAATTTGGCGTTTCAAAATTAGAGACTTTTATTCGCCCCTCAAAAGGTTTTTTGTCCAAATCAAAATGAAATTGTGTAATATCTAACAAAGTAGCATCAAGCGTACCTGTTGCATTTTGCAAAGTGCCTTGTAGGTTCATATTTTCCAATTCCACAGGATAAGCCGCTTGTTTTACATAGCCGTTTACCATTTTCACTTTCGCATCAACCTTCGGGAAAGTCTTTGCCAACGTATCATAAATGCCATTTAAGGTCGCATCTATCTCCAAATTTCCCTTCAAAGTCGTGCCTTCAATCGGAAACATTTGCGTGAGTTCTGCCAAGTTGAGGCTGCCTTTTGCTGCAGCATTTATAAGCATTTTGGAAAGCCCTGCGATAGTTCCATGCACTTCAAGCGGATTTTTGCCCAAATCTGCATGAAACCTTTTTACGTCTATTTTCACCTTTTCAAAACCCTGCCCTTGTGGATTTTCGACCTTCATGTCCACATTTATATTGGTAACAGGGGTAGGCAAATTCGGGTATTGAAACCTGCCATTTTCTACCTTCAACGCAAGGGTAATAGCAGGCAAAGTTTGCTCATTATAATCGCCTTTAACAATGCCACTAAAAGAGAGTTTTCCATCTGTTTTGAGGTCAGAAAAGCTTTTTTTGTACATGCCTGGCACAAGGGAAAGAAGGCTTTTGAAGTCGGTTTGCGGAGCCTCAAAATGCAAATCTACCTTTATGTTAGAATCAGGAATAATAACAGTGCCTGAAAAACGCAAAGGCATGTCATTTATCGTAATTTCATTGTCAAGGAGTTTGTAGGTTGCTTTTTTGGTATCCATATTTACCCCAAGCGTTGCCAAAAGCCTGTTTTTATTGAGGTAACGCACGCCTTGATACTCGATAAGGACAGTATCAGCCGAAGTTTCGGTCAAAAGGTCATAGATAGACTCCGTAAAATCGCCTTTTCCGCTATGATTGAGGTTTTTTACCACTGCTTTCATGGGCATAAGCGCATCATCATACGTCAAATTGCCGTTGTTGATGCGATATGCTTTGAGATTGAGCTTGAAACGGGGGGCATTTGTATCTTTTTTTGCCTCTATGCTCGAATCTGGCACCATAATATCCCAATTTGCCCTGCCTTTTTCATCAACAATGGCATGAATGGTGGGTTTATCCAAAATGATTTTTTTCACCTGATATTCCTTTCCCTCCCAAATACTTTTGATGTCCACAACTGCCCTGCAACTTTCGATATTTGCGAGGGTATCTTTGGAAAAAACGCCTTTTCCGATGACGCTAAAGCCTTCTAAGCCTACACTCACATTGGGAAAATGCCGAATAAGGGACAGGTTCAAGTCCTCGAAACTCACCTTTGCATTGAGGCGTTTTTCGACTTCGATTTTGGCAAGTGCCTTGATTTTATCCTTAAAAAAGTAAGGAATCGCTACTAATGCCCCGAAAATGAGGGCAAAAATGAGGGCGGATACTTTGAGAAATTTTTTCATGTCGTGCTATGTTAGCTAAAAAATGAACTTGTATCTATTTCCAATGCAAGCATATCCTCAATTTCAAAGCCCTTTTCTGTATTTTTGATAAGCATTTCAAAATCAAAGGGAAAAGAGTCATATAAGTGGCTGAAGTCTCCCGAAGAACCATATTCCAATTCAACGCCGATTTCGCCATTTCCTTTAACTTGTATATGCCCATTTTTTGCTACGGTTAGTTTTTCGATTTCTATCCCTGTTATTTCTTCTATAGAAGTATTTGAAGATAATATATGTAATTTTTCAGGAAAAGAGTGATGTGTTAAATACACTATTAATATATTTTCAATATCCCATATTTCTATTTCCTTCTCTCTGGGGGGGCGAGCAAAGACTACATGCAATTTATATCCATGTGATTTGATATAATTATTTATTTTTTTAAATTTCGTTTTTTCCTTTAAGGTCATTTTTTTGCTCAAAGATTTTATGTCAAAAACGATACATTCCTCTCCTTTTCGGGCAACTAAATCGACTGTGTAGTCTCCCAATTTTTCGGCTTTTTGCATCTCATAGCCTTTTTTGGCATAGTCAAAAGAGAGCTGCGAAATAACCATATCATGCAGATGTTGTGCAATAATTTCTGGTCTTATATTCATGACATTGCTAATGGATAAAGTGAATTGTTGAGGATTCCGATTTCTATGTATAAAA
>JAYUZN010000221.1:0-11967 GCA_043751755.1 Bacteroidota bacterium
GGATTGTCTATACTCATCTCACAATGCCATACTATCATTTAAGTAAAAATAGTGTTTTGTCTATTGTATTTCTTTTTGTTTTTAGCCTTATTTATACAGATTCTTATTCCCAAAGAATAAGAGTCGGGCTAACAGGGGGCTATCAGATGAGTTTTTCGCAGTATGACATGCAGTTTACTAGCGTTTTGCAAAGCATTCCCTATTTTCATACCTCTTATGGGATTGAAGCAGGTATTATTACCCATAAAATAGGCATACGGATTTTTGCTTCAAGGGTATCTTACTCAACAGATATATCTACCCTAAAAGCTCCTTCTATCCCTCGTAAGACTTTTGGCGTTAAACACTACGCTAATCCCGCTTTGCAAATAGGATTATCATTTAGCAAGCCTGTTTTTATCGGCAAAAGAGGCAGCATTGACATATCACTTTCTACTGGAATCAATAAATGGATAGCCATAGAGAAACAAGTAGAGTATGTAAAAGATACCTTTTCTACGACTACAGCTTATGGCATAGCACATTTAGTTATACATGCACATGCTACCTCAAAGCCTGTGAATATGTTTTTGGGCGGTGGCATACAAGCTACTTATCAATTAGCTAATCATCTTTTTTATAATATAGCACTTCAATATCAGTTAGGAATAGGCATACTGAGAGGCATGGATACGAAATACTATACTTGGGGCGATTATTTGGGTCCCAGTTATTATCTTCCTATTTCTACTACAAGTGGCAGCAATGTGAGTGCGAGAATGGCGATTTTGTATGAATTTGGCGAAATTCATACAAAAAAAGAATAAATAAAATTTACGTAATCATTTTATTATTTATGATAATATTTCAAATAAAAAACAGGTTTTTCTTCCTTATATTTACATTGTTGTGTTATATTCCTTATGCTTATTCGCAAAAAATAAATATTGGACTTATGGGCGGCTATCAAATAAGCTTTTCGGATTATTATGATGTAACAGCAAATAAGCTCCTAACTCCCACATATGGGCATACTATTTATGGCATACAAGCGGGACTTATGACCAAACACATAGGGATAGGCTTGTGGGTTTCTCATCATTCTTTCTCAAATGAAAGAACCCCGCGCTATATTGACGGCATACCAAGTGCCAATCTGTTTAAGACACAAAGGTATTTTTTTCCCGTTGCACAAATAGGGGCAAGTCTTAGTACGCCTGTTTTTACCCAAAAAAAGTGGGATATAGACATCTTGCTTTTGGGAGGGATAAACAGATGGTTAGAGAATGAGACACACATTGAATCTTTCAGAGACACTTTGTCTGCTACTACGCAATATGGTACGACCTATTTGGGCGTATATTCGATTCCTAGTTCTACATATGGTAATATGTTTGTAGGAAGTGGTGTGCAAATGCGCTACAAAATCCTGAATCATCTCGTACTCAATGCAACATTTCAATATCAATTAGGCATAGGCGTATTGAGCGGCATAACTACTACTTATCATACTTGGGGAGATAGCACAGTGCCGACCTTCATCAACAACGCTTCTACGATAAATGGCAGCAATCTAAATCTTCGAGTATCGTTGTTATATGAGTTTGGGAAGGATAAATAGCCCACCTATTGAGAGTTAGGTAAAAAGTCGTAATATTGCGTTGTAATCATGGCGAAAACCTGTAAGAACTGCGCCTATCATCTGCAATCAATATGAAAAAAGGCTTTTTAACGATTTTTTTAGGCGGAACCTACCTGTTTTTATGGCTTATATTAGCCATTTTTGCATATACTCTTATCCCAGACAATTCTCCAAATGCCAACCGACAACTGTTGGAATTGAGTCAGTTAGCCCCTATGTCGAAGGCTATTTTGCTCCATATTCCCAAATCTGAAACCCAAAATGAAAACTTTGTAGTCTTAGCTGCTGCAAAACCTATTCATTTTGAGGCAGGAAAAACAGCTACTTTTCAGACTTTGCGTGGAATTCCACAAACCTTTGAACTCAGCATTTTTGGCGAAGAAAATAGCCAAAATGAAGCCCTTTTTATCCAAAAAAATGTAATAAATCCCACTTTTTATATGGGAACAGACAGTTATGGGCGAGATGTTTGGAGCAGATTAGTATTAGGCGGACGGATTAGTCTTGTAATTGGATTTTTTTCCATGTTATTTAGCGTATTTATTGGAACAATTATAGGTTTGCTTGCGGGCTATTTTGGCGGAAAAACAGATGCCCTTTTGATGTGGCTCATGTCCGTAGTTTGGGCGATTCCCTCCTTATTGTTGGCAATTGTGTTGGGCATTGTGATGAAAAAGGGGCTTGAACAAGTGATGATTGCGATTGCCCTTTCGACATGGGTAGAGGTGGCGCGTATGGTGCGTGGGCAGGTAATGAGTGTGAAAGAGCAGTTATATATAGAAGCGACAAAGGCATTGGGTCTAAGGTCATTCCGTATTCTAACAAAGCATTTATTGCCCAATATTTGGAATCCTATTATCGTTATGGCTACCGCAAATTTCGGTTCTGCCATTTTGATAGAATCAGGTTTGAGCTTTTTGGGCATGGGGGTTTCTTCCGAAACGCCTACTTGGGGACGCATGATATATGAGGGCTATACTTTTATCATTTTTGAACATGGCAAATGGCTGGCTATTTTTCCGGGACTTGCTTTAGTTTTGTTGGTTATTTCGGTCAATATGATAGGAAATGGGCTGCAAGACGCAATTTCACGCAGATAAACGCAGATGAGAGCAGATAAACGCAGATATAGAATTGCATCTGCGACATCTGCTCTCATCTGCGAAAATCTGCGTGAAACCAACCCCTAATTCGGCAAAATCCGCATAGTCTTCCGATGCTTAGGTGTCCAATACCCTTCTATGAGTTTATCCTCTCTTACCCCTTTGCTGCAAGTCGCATGAATAAAATAAATCTGGTCTGGTAACACCCGAACTACCATCGCCACGTGATTTATTCTTTTGGAGTCATTGGAATCAAAAAACAGCAAATCTCCTACTTTTATATTTTTCATTTCTTTGATTTCTGTCCCAAATTCCGACAATTCGCGGGAAGTGCGAGGGATTTTCGTTCCTGTATTTTTGTATGCCAAATTCACCAAACCCGAACAATCTACGCCACTTCTCGACATTCCGCCCGTCAGATAAACAGTACCTATATAGGCAGTCGCCGTATCGACAGACACCCGCAACAGCTTTGCGTTTTTGGCGGCAACATCTGCCGAAACTGCTACTTCGACAGGCGCATCTTTCGGGCTTATAGGCGAAGTTTGCGTTTTGGGCGTGTTTGGGAGGGTTGCAGGGTTTTTGGGCAAAATGACCTTCACATCTCCCATATTTTGGGAGTTGGGATTTGTTGCTATTTTGGGTTTTGTCTCTGTATTTTTAGGTGAAACTTTCGTTTCGGTTTTGGGCGTATTATTCGCCAATTCCTGCCCTGTTTTGGGCTTCGTTTCAGGCTTTTTAGGCACTTTGGGTTCTGCATTTATATCTCCCACAGCAGGGTTGCTGTCCCTATCTGCCACAATATTAGGCAAAGGTTTTGCGGCTTCAATGCGGGGGTTATTGGTAGGAATAACCTTCTTTTTAGCGACAGAATTGGGCTTAATCGCAGGCGGCTCTGGCGGCGTAGTGATAGGCGAAGCCGTATAGCCCCGCAAAATGTAGGACTTTTGTGCGTGTGCAATGGATATAAAAAGTATATGGATTGCAAAAATAAAGACAAGAAGGACAATATTGTGTTTCATACTATTCAATGAGATAGAATTATTTGAGTTGGTAAAATTGCACAATTTCTGTACCAATATCAAAAAAAACATCTATATTTCACGCAGATTTTCGCAGATGAAAGCAGATTTCGCGGATAAAACACCTTTATCATCTGCGAAATCTGCCAAATTTGCGTTTATCCGCGTGAAATAAAGCCCTCAATTTTTCAATACCTCACTCAATTTCACCACTTCAAAATCATCATTATATTCAAAAAACTGCGAAAGTTGCGGCAGATGTCCCGCCCCAAATAACACCAAAGCCCTATGCGGTTTAGTCGGATTGAGGCGGCGCAAAATATTTGAATAAATCCGTAAATTACGGTTATAACTAAACGTAGCTGCATCTGCTCCCGAAGGAAAAAGGTCATCTCCGACCTCCAAAGCCGCTAATTCCGCCATTTGCGCACGTTGCAAGCGTTTAGGCGAATTGAGATACAATAAATACTCTATAACAGACAATTTTTGCATCATTTCATTTTCTTTGTCAAAAAACAGCTTCCATTTTTGGGCATTTTGCTTGGCAGTAGGCGTATTGTTATAAGCATTTTGGGCAGCAATGGCTTGCAAAGAATCTTTTTTCCCAAAACGCAAATTTGCCCCCAACGCATCTACACATTGAATCTCGTCCACATCACACATTTTCGCAATCCGAAAAGCAATCTGCACATATTCAGAATTGTAAAATCCCCGATATTTTTTGAGACTATCTTTGTTATCTGTACGATAATAATAGTACATCGTATCCACCCAACCCTGCACCGAAGGATTGATTTCCACAAAAATTTCCGTAGGATTATACTTCGCAATTTGCTTTGCCATACGCTCCAATTCTTTTTGATAGCTATCTACTAACATGTCAATTTGGGCAGGTTTGGCGTTTTTGTAGGAAACAGAATAGGGATAAACACAGGGATAAGTCCCCATCAACAAAACTTTGCTTGGCAGTTTTGTGCCATAAATTTTGTCCAATTGCTGTTCGTATCCTGCCAATTTCTGGGCAGAAAGGAAAGGGTAATTTCCCAAAAGGAGAAATAAAATGTAAAATATCTTAGGCATTTGTTGTATAATTGAAGATTTGGTAGTATTTGACAGAAGTATATGCCAAATGTTCAATTTATGTGCCATGCTGTGGTTCACGCAGATTTTGCAGATGAAAGCAGATTTCGCAGATAGGGTATATTTTTTATCTGCGAAATCTGCCAAATTTGCGTTTATCTGCGTGAGACTACGACAAAGCTTTTTTATACACCTCCAAACACCTTTCTCTTGCCCATTTATGCTCCACAATCGGGCGGGGATACGCAGGAGTCCCATATTCAGGCACCCATTTTCGCACATATTCCATCTGTTTATCAAACTTTTCTAATTGCGCCTCTGGGCTAAAAATCCGAAAATAAGGGGCAGCATCACAGCCACTTCCTGCCGCCCATTGCCAACCTCCATTGTTAGAAGCTAAGTCAAAATCTAATAATTTTTCGGCAAAATAAGCTTCTCCCCGCCGCCAATCTATCAACAAATGTTTGCACAAAAAACTCGCCACTAACATACGAATGCGATTGTGCATATAGCCCGTAGCATTGAGTTCGCGCATACCTGCATCTACAAGCGGATAGCCCGTTTTGCCCGCACACCATTTCTCAAAATAGGCTTCATTATTTTCCCACTGAATATTATCATAGTCTTTTTTGAAAGAACGGCTTACAACATAAGGAAAATGCCACAAAATTTGGGCATAAAAATCCCGCCAAATCAATTCATTCAAATAGGTTTCGTTTTGAGAAAGGGCTATTTTTGCCAATTTCCGAATACTTATCGTGCCAAAACGCAGGTGCAAACCCATACGAGTAGTACCTTTTTGCGCAGGGAAATCTCGGGTTTTTTCGTAAGTTGAAATGATATTTTTATCAGGAATAACAGCAGGGAAATCTATGCTCGTTTCTTCAAAACCCATTTCCAACAAAGTAGGAATAGGCTTTGTTATAGCTTTGTGAAAATGAGAAAAATATTTTTCTGTAGGATAAGATTTAAGGTAAAACTCCTTCAAAGTTGCCTTCCATTTGCGGCTATACGGCGTAAAAACAGTGTAGGGCTTGCCTTCATTGCTCAAAATTTCCTCTTTTTCAAAAATAACTTGGTCTTTGAAAGTATGAAAAGAGATGTTTTTTTCTCCCAAAAAAGTGGCAATTTCTGTATCTCTTTTTTGGGCGTAAGGTTCATAATCATGGTTTGTATAAACGGCACTGAGCGCAAATTTCTCTGCCATTTCTTGCCAAATTTCTACAGGATTTCCATAAAAAACCTGCAAAGTGCTGCCTATTTTTGCTAATTTTGCGGACAAATCGCAGAGAGTCGCATGAATAAATGACACGCGCGCATCTTTTCTAGGCAGTTCGTCCAAAATCACTTTGTCAAAAATGAAAATAGGGAGGACATTTTCGCCCGTTTTGAGGGCGTGATATAAGGCGGCATTGTCTTCGAGACGCAAATCGCGCCTAAACCAAAAAGCAATCATGTTATTTCGCGCAGATTTTCGGGGATTGAACCGCAGATTTTCGCAGAAAAAGACGGATTTTGTTGTGTTGTGTTGCTGGTGCAAGCGCGTTGCTGGTGCAAGCGTCCGCTTGTACCTCTTTTCTTGAAGCGTCCGCTTCGCACTTGGAAGCGGTTTGAAAAACCGCTCAACTAAAACGCTCAACTTCCCATTATGTTTAAATACTTATTTTTTCGGGTGTTTGCCAAAGGATTCGGCTATTTTCCTACAAAGATGTTGCAGCATTTGTCGAGACAAAAGTTGATTGTGCCTTTATTTCATACCGTTTCGGACGCACCTTTGCTGCACATTAAACATATTTATGAGCCGCGAACGACTGCACAGTTTCGGGCAGATATAGATTTTTTTCTCAAAAACTACAAAGCTCTCAATATTCATAATTTATTGAATGATAGTATTTTACCGAGAAAAGAAGCCCATTTTTTGCTCACTTTTGATGATGGAATGTCCGAATTGTATGACATTGTGATGCCGATTTTGCAAGAAAAAGGCGTTTCTGCAACTATCTTTCTCAATCCGGATTTTGTGGACAATAAAAGCCTTTTTTATCGCCATAAAGTCAGTTTGTTGATAGAGAAATGGCAAAATATGAACCCTTCTGTGGCTTTACAACAGGAAATAAGGGCTTTATTTTTGCAAGAAAAACTGCCTTTTACTACTTTTTCAGAGAGTCTTTTGGCAGAAACGCAGCATAAACATATTCCTTTTTTGGATATGTTGGCAGCAAAAATAGAGGTCAGTTTTGAGGAGTATTTGGCAAAACAGCAGCCGTATTTGTCTTTGGCACAAATTCAAGACATGCAAAAAAAGGGCTTTACTTTTGGGGCGCACAGCCTCAATCACCCACAATATAGCCATATTTCTTTGGCAGAACAGATTCGACAAACGCAAGAAAGTATGGAGTTTGTGCTGCAAAATGTGCCAAATAGCCCCAAAACTTTTGCTTTTCCGTTTACAGATTTTGAGGTTTCTGCCGACTTTTTTCAGTATTTTCAGCATAGCTATCCGTTAGATTTGACTTTTGGCTGTGCAGGACTGAAAAAAAGGGAGTATCCTACCCATATTCAGCGCGTTGAGTGCGAAAAAGGGGCGTATAACATGGTGGATATTGTGAATACAGAGTACGTTTATTATATGTTATCGGCGTTTATAGGCAAGCATAAAGTTCCTCGCAGATTTTTCTAAAAATAAGTAAGAGGGAGAAACAATCTAAACATATATTTTCGATATATATTATTGATTATGATAAACTTATCATAACTTTCAACTCTCAACTTTCAACTTTCAACTACTTAATGATATACTTTTGCATAGACATCGGCAATACCCGTAGCAAAATCGGCCTCTTTTCTGCCGAAGGTTTGCAGGAATTGTATGCGATAGAAACCCCTATTTTGCAGGAAAAAATGCAGGAAATCTTGGCTTTTTATCCCAAAAATACGCCTATTTCGGTGGCTTATATGAGTACAGCACAAGAAATGAACCTAGAAACATGGGCAATTTGGCAGCCTTTTTCGCCCAAAATCGTGAAAATTGAGGCGCATTTCCCTTTTCCTATCCACAATCATTATGCTACGCCTTTGACTTTGGGAACGGATAGAATGGTGGCGGTAATTGCAGCTATTCGGCAGGCAAAAACCACAAATATTTTGGTCATCAGTGCAGGAACTGCGCTAACGTACAATTTTGCAGATACAAAGGGCAATTATTGGGGAGGGGCGATTTCTTTGGGTTTGCAGATGCGTTTTCGGGCTTTGCATGCGTTTACAGCAAGATTGCCCTTGATTTCGGAGCGAAAACATGTGCCGCTTGTGGGAGATAGTACGGAAAATAGCCTGCTTTCTGGAGTCATAAATGGCACAATCGCAGAAATTCGAGGCATCATTTTGGGTTATCAACAAACTTATCCGGCAGAAATTGAGCTATTTTTGACGGGGGGAGATGCTGTTTTTTTGGCAGAAAAAATACAGGATATTCCGTTTATAATAGATGAAACCTTAGCTTTGAAGGGGATTTTTGCGCTGATTTCGGAAAAATGAAATTTTTGCTGTCAAAATGCGTATATTTGCAGCCAAATTTTGAGCAAACGGTAAGGGAAATGGGACATGTCTTTGTTACCTTTGTATCGACAAAAAGATTTTGTTTTTTTGACAAGATTGACAAGATAAACAAGATAGAAGAGAAGGGCGGTTTCAATTCTCAATTTTCAATTTTCAATTCTCAATTTTCAATTCCCATTATGCAACGTTATAAATTTTTTCTGTATTCATTTTTGATTATTCTCATAGACCAAGCCGTAAAACTTGCGGTAAAATTGAACATGGAATATGATGGAGAAATCTATTTGTTGGGCAATGCACGCCCTTCTTTCAAAATCCATTTTTTGGAGAATCCGGGGGCAGCTTTTGGCATGACTATTCAGAATTTTGCGAATGTCTTTGGGGGCGAAATGAGTCCGACTACGGCAAAATTGATTTTGTCCCTTTTTTCCTTACTCATCATGCCTGTGATAGGGTACGTATTATATAAGGTTTCTACCCAAAAAACTTTGCTGCCCTTGTTTGTGTCCTTTATTTTTGGGGGCGCAGTGGGCAATATTATAGACCGCGTTTTTTATGGCGTTTGGTTTGCAGGAATGAACAACTATCAAGGCGGTTTGATGTATGGACGGGTGGTAGATATGTTCTATTTTGATATTTGGGAAGGCATGTTGCCGAGTTGGATACCCCTTATAGGCGGAGGGTATATGTCGCTTTGGCCCGTATTCAATGTGGCGGATTCGGCGATTTCGATAGGAATTGTAGCGATTTTGCTGTTTCAGAAGAAATTTATAGCACAACATGAAAGCGAAAACCTGCCCGCAAAGCCTGTAGAAGCAAGTGCGGATTTGCCTACCGCAAATGTAGAAAGCTAAAAATGAAAAGGTTTCCGAGACTTTGAGGGTTTCGGAAACCTTTGGTTTTATTCTTCTTCTTCCTCCTCCTCGTCATCATCTTCCTCCTCCTCTTTCCTTTCTTCTTGTCCTTCCTCCCAAATTTCCTTCAAATTCTCAATATACCAGCCATCTAAGTTCTGATATTCAAAAATTTCCGCGCATTTGTCCGCAAACTCCTCCCTCAATCCCTCCTTATCTATCATTTTTACGGCTCTTGCAAAGGCATTTACAGAGGCATTGTAGCTGCTGTCCCGCATTCCGCCATACTGGTCTGCACATATTGTCGCCATTTCTACCCGATACAAAATGAGGGCAATGACTTCTTTGGGCAAAAATCCCTTTTTTTCAAAGTCCAGAATATAGGCGCGAATCTTCACATTGCTCGTTGAATTGCGCGGGTTGCCTGTTTTTGTCCAAAATTGATTGTAGATTTTCTGTTGATATTCTTCTATGAATTTTGGATTAGGGGCTTTTTTCGCAGGAGCTTCTACGCCTTGTTGTTTGGCATAAAATTCTCGCACTTGCGGGATTTTGCTGTACAAGGCTTCTAATGCCAAACGAAGTTGTACTTCGTTTAAGGTCGAAAGGTGTTTTTTGAATAAGGTAATTGTGAGTTTTGCCATGTTGTTATGTGTATGTATTTTTATTAAAATAAGGTAAAAATATGCTTATTCATAACCAAAATTTCCGATTTTTGGGAATTTTGCCTGTTATGATAAAGAACAAAAATTAAATAACTTGCTATTTTTCTCACCACTAAGACACAAAGAAACACGAAGCAATATGGTAAAAGAAGACATCTAAAGGCACCCTTTATCTTTCTTAGTTTCCTTTGTGCCTTAGTTCGGCAAGCTCACTACAAGTAGTGGTAAATTATAAGGATATTCTTTTCGTGTTCCTAAGCCGTCTTTGAAACCACAAATTTCGCTTTTTTTTTCTGAAAAAAAAATAAATGTCTATTTTTTTATACAAAATGTGTAATTTTGCGCCCTTAAATAAAGACAATGACGAATAAACCGATAAAAAGTGCCTTAGTCTCGGTCTTTCACAAAGAAGGGCTTGCAGAATTGGTACATATATTAGTCGCACAGGACGTAATTTTTTATTCTACAGGCGGAACAGCGAGCTATTTGCAAGGTTTGGGGGCAAAGGTGATAGAGGTTGCCGATTTGACGGGCTACCCTTCTATTTTGGCAGGAAGGGTCAAAACGTTGCACCCAAAAGTGCATGGCGGGATTTTGGCACGTAGAAATGAGGCGAACGATTTGGCAGAATTGGAAAAATATGAGATTCCCACGATAGATTTGGTGGTGGTGGACTTGTATCCTTTTGAGGAAACTGTGGCTTCTGGGGCTGATGATGAGGCGATTATCGAAAAAATAGACATTGGCGGAATTGCGCTCATTCGGGGGGCTGCCAAGAATTTTGAGCATGTGGTCATTGTGCCTTCGCAGGAATATTATCAACCTTTGACGGAAATTTTGGAAGCACAGCAAGGCGAAACGACTTTGGCGCAACGCAGGGATTTTGCAAGGGCTGCTTTTGATGTGTCTTCGCATTATGATGGACATATTTATAATTATTTTGCGCAACATACTGAAATTCCAAGCGTTAAAATCTCTCATTCGCAAAGTCAGGTTTTGAGATATGGCGAAAATCCGCATCAAAAAGGCGTATTTTATGGAGATTTGTCTGCCCTTTTTGAGCAACTCAATGGCAAAGAACTGTCTTACAACAACTTAGTCGATATAGATGGCGCAATTCAGTTGGTAAACGAGTTTGAAGAAGCTTTTTTTGCGGTTATCAAACATACAAATGCTTGTGGTGCGGCTACGGGAAATACAATTTTTGAGGCATGGCAAAAGGCGTTGGCAGGCGACCCTGTTTCGGCTTTTGGAGGCGTTTTGGCTTGCAATCGTGCGATAGACGCAGAAACGGCAAGGGCTATCAATGAGATTTTTATCGAAGTGTTGATTGCGCCTGAATATTCAGAAGAAGCTTTAAGTATTCTAAAATCAAAGAAAAACCGTATCTTGCTGCGTCAAAAGATGCCTGTTTCTGCTACCAAAATAGTCAAAAATGTGCTAAATGGCATCTTAATTCAAGATGCAAACGACAAAAATGCAGAAGTTGAACTTTTTGACATAAAAACTACCCGAAAACCTTCGGAAATGGAGGTAAAAGATATTATCTTTGGCGACAAAATCGTTAAACACTTGAAATCTAATGCAATATGCCTCGTCAAAAATGGACAGTTGATAGGAAGTGGCTGCGGACAGACTTCGAGAATTGATGCCTTGAAACAGGCAGTTGCCAAGGCGCATCATTATGAATTTGATACAAAAGGGGCTGTTTTGGCTTCTGATGCGTTTTTTCCTTTTGCGGATTCTGTGGCTTACGCACATCTTTATGGGATTGAAGTCATTGTAGAGCCGGGCGGAAGTGTGAAGGATAAGGAGACGATAGATTTTTGCGAAAATGCAGGTATGTGCTTGGTGATGACGGGATTGAGGCATTTTAAACATTGATTTCATTTCACGCAGATTTTCGCAGATAAAAGCAGATGTCGCAGATGATAACAGTTAGCAGTGAACAGTTATTTCTCATTTCTCATTTCTCATTTCTCATTTCTCATTTTTCATTTTTCATTTTTCATTTCCTATCGTGGGTTTCAAAAAATACAAAACAACCAGTGATGTCCTCAATGCCTA
>JAYUZN010000222.1:0-7148 GCA_043751755.1 Bacteroidota bacterium
CAACGTTACTGCCCAAAAAAGGGCGGTCTTGGGACAGATTTCTTTGAGTTAAATGGGCTTTTTAGGGCTAATTTACGAACAAAGAACCTGAATAATTACCTTTTTATTTATAAATCGTAACATTTTCGCTCAATACCTTGTGAATCGGCACAATTACCTGTCTATCTTCCATATCCAAGGTTATCGAAACATTGTCAATGGCAACAATTGTCCCTTTTTTGCCGTCAATTTCCAATACCTGCCCTTCTTTGTAATGGTGTTTGCTATAATAAGAGGAAAGAAATCCTGCCAGAATATTGCGAGAGGCAAAGCCATACGACAAGGCAAAAGCTCCGACAATGCCCGCAATCAAGATGCTTACATTTGCTGTAATAAGTTCTGTTTGAATCCCTGCCTGCCCTAATGCACTCACAATCACTGTAATAGCCAACAAATAATACGCCAAAGAACCTAATAGCCGCCAAGGTCTCATGCCCATAGATTTGGCAGAAGCTCCGACAAGGTCGCGTACCATTCCTGCGAAATACAAGCCGATAAGTGCCACAACAATCGCTGTGAGAAGCTGCGGCATGTATTGAATGAGCGCACTGATTTGCTGCGAAAGCATGGCAAGCCCCATCGCATCTGTGGCACTTAGCAAGAAAATAAGGATAATAATATAGTATATAACCTTAGAAATAGCCACATCAAGCTGAATTCCCATTTGCGAAAGCTCCAAACTATCTGCCAATTTGGTCAAAACCGATTTGATAGTATCTTGTGCAAGTAACTTGGCAATCAGTTTTGAAACCGATTTTGCAATAAGCCAACCTATCAGAAAGAGTATCAACCCACCTATAAGACGTGGAAAAAAATCGAAGATTTGCGTAACTACATTTGTAAGAGACGTGATGATAATGTCTAAAAAATTTCCCATAGTATTTGTTATGTCAAGGAAGAAGTGTTGTCATTAAGTGAATATGAGCTGTTGTCTTTGAGGGCGGTTTTCTCCTCATTTATTTCCGTATTAGAGAGCATTGCTACGACAATGTTGCCAAAATTAGCCGTAAATAACTGCACAATGTTACCAAACAAAGTGATGATTTCCATCGTGCCTACTACTTCGTCTCTTATGCGAAGGGGCAGTTTTTCTTCTGATACAATTGCCTTAAACGGGCTTGTTTCTTGGTTACTGTTGGGCATATTCTGTAAATGTTTGGCATGATTTCACGCAGATTTTCGCAAATTAAACCACAGATTTTCGCAGATTAATGCTATTTCTCATTTTTCATTTATCCATTAAATTCATATCGTCTATGATTTCCTTCACGCGCCCTCTTGCGCGCGCAAGTCGCATTTTTACGGCACTTTCCGAAATATTCAAGGTTTGCATAAGCTCTTTAATGGAAATGTCATCTTGATATTTCATCAACAAAATCATCTTATCTTCGGGCGAAACTTTTTGCAAGGCTTTTGCTAAAGCGTCACTTTGCATTTCCAAAAATGAGGGGTCTTCTGTGTCCGTAAAATCGTCTCTCTCTTCATCTAAGGGAGACGTTTGTAGCTTGTTTTTTTTGCGAATATACTCTACACAAAAATTGTAAGTAATTGAGTATAACCAAGTTGAAAAACGTGAACGAGACTCAAATTTCGCTAATTGAACAAATACTTTAATCAAAATATCGTGCGCCAAATCCTGTGCCGCATCTCTATCTTTTTCAAATGAAAGACACTTTCGATACACCTTATCAGCATACCTATCATACAAAATCCCGTACATTCCTGTTTTTCCCTGCTCTACAATGAACTTTATAAGTTCTTCATCAGAGAGGGGGGAACGAAGTTTTACCGCCATCTCTTATATTTTTTCTTTAATTCTGTATTGATTTTTGTAAGGAGAGTTACGACTCATAAGTTCTGCCATCAAACCTGTACTGAACAACATAAACCCTAATAACAAACAAACTGTGCCAAAAAACATGGCGGGCATTTTGGCAGAAATCCATATCCCCAGACACATTCTGATAAAGGCTAAATATCCTAACATTCCGCCGCCGACTATGCCAAACAAAAAGCCCCAAGTGCCAAAAAAGTGCATAGGTTTTTTGAGGTATTTATGGATAAACATAAGGCTCACCAAGTCCAAAAAGCCTGTAACTAAGCGACTTACGCCAAATTTGCTTACGCCATATTTGCGTTCTTGATGCTGCACAACTTTTTCCTCGATTTTGTCAAAACCTGCCCATTTTGCCAAAACGGGAATATATCTGTGCATATCTCCCCAAAGTTCCACGTTTTTGACCACCTCATTTCGATAGGCTTTTAGCCCACAATTGAAGTCGTGAAGGTTGTCTATACCCGACATTTTGCGGGTTACAAAGTTGAAAAATTTGGAAGGAAGGGTCTTGCCAATCGGGTCATAACGTTTTTGTTTATAGCCTGAAACCAAGTCATTTCCATCCTCCATAATCATCTTATACAAGGCAGGAATCTCGTCCGGACTGTCTTGCAAATCGGCATCCAACGTTATAACTACGTCTCCTTGCGCCGCCTCAAAGCCCGTAAACAGAGCCGCAGATTTTCCATAATTATTGCGGAAACGTATGCCTTTCAAGTAGTTATATTGTTTTTGCAACGCTACAATTACCTCCCATGAACGGTCTTTGCTGCCATCATCTATCATCAATACTTCTGTATCTAAGCGATTTTCGGTAATTACACGATGTATCCAAGCCATGAGTTCGGGCAGGGATTCGTCTTCATTATAAAGCGGTACAATGATGGTAAGATTCATAGAAAAATGTAGCTTTGATTCTAAAATGGCTACAAAGGTAAGGATTTTTTTTGGCTATAAAGAAAAAGAAATACGAATGAGCGGATATTAAAGTAGCGCACAGTTGAAAAGTGCGCCGCCCTAATACTGCCATTTGAAAAATGTCCGCTACTTTGCGCGCCTCATTCCAATTTCTCTTTGAGGCTTTTTGCGGTTACTTCACTGTCTTTGTTGAAATTATTTTTGCGGGTAGGGATAAAATAAGGCTCATTCGCAGGTTTGCGTTGCAAGCAGATGCCCCCCAAAGTTACTTCTATGTCATTTGCGGCATATTTTCGCATCATCAAGTCAAATTCATATTCTTTTTTGGCTTTGAAACCTGTAGGCAATATCGTCCTACCTGCCCACCTTTTTTCGGAAATCGAAGCCTTTGTTTCGTACATGTTCACATTCAAGAGCTTGAGAAAGCGATTTGCCTTATGCAAAGCGGCGTTCATACGACTATATTTTTCGTAGCTTTTGATGGTTTCTACTTTGTACAATTCTTTTTTATCATTGAAATAATAGGTAGCAGCAAAACCGTCATATTCAGCTTGCACAATCCCCGTTTGCGGCTCTTTAATGTCTTCTGCGGGCAAATTTCCTAAATAGTGCATCACATAATCGTATTCATAGCTATAATGCAATGGATAAAACATAATATTTTGTCCATAAAAAGGAATTATTGTCCATAACAATGCCATAAGTAAAGTAAAATTTTTCATAATCTATGTTCATTAGTGATTATAATATATATGTCGCTTTTTGGTAAATGGTAATCAATGCAGCGAAAAAAAAGTAAAGCCTTATCAAAATTGGTAATACAAATATCTGAAACAAAAACGAGAAAAACAAATTTATCTGCAAAAATAAAAATTATTTTTTTGGAAGGTTATGAGGTGTTAAGGTTAAAATATATGCATAACAAATTGATAATAATTATTTTATAAAAAGTATTGGATATGTTAATGGCTAAAAAAGCATAACAAAATTATGAATAATTATATGAAATCATAATACGAATGCGAAACTTTTTAATAGTTGTGTGGTTTTTCAAATTGCACGAAGGAATAAAAGGCTTTGCGTGGCGGTTAAAAAAACCGCCCAACTAAAAAACGCAGACCTTCGCAAAAAAATCTGCGAAAATCTGCGTCAAAATATACTTGAAGCAAGTGTTTATTTCGTTCCCAACAAAAATCCTATCGTGAAATTACTATCCCAATCAAACACAAAAGTGTCGCAATTTGTGCCGTCCGCAATCGCTTTGTAGATATTTACGCCGCATTTGAGCTTTGCTTCCTCTGGGTGATATTCATTTGGCGCAAGCAAAACCGTATATCTCTCCTCCCCTTTGCGCATCTTTTCTGCCATTTTGAAAGGCGCACCGCCGATAATAAAGCATTTTACCCGTTTGTTATTAGGGATTTTTTCGGCTATTTTCTTCACTTCATTATAAACTTGGTCATCAGAAATATTCCTTTCATAATATTTTGCCCCATAACTTTCAAAACTCGTCATATTTCCATTTTCTGCCCACGTAATTTTGGTATTGCCCGAACCTATATCTACGACAAAAGAATTGCTGGTAAAATCGGACGGCATAGCCACTTTTGCTGCCAATTTGCCTTCTTCCTCCGCCGAAACGGTGTTTGCCACATAGCCGATTGCCTTCAAAGAAGCGATAATTTTCGTTACTTTTGCCTCTTTCAATGCCCCTGAGCTTACGACAAAGTGAATATCGGTGCCTTTTACCCCAAAATCCAACATGTCGGCGATATACTTTTTCAGCCCGTCTTTGATATCCGCCTCATTTGCCATTCTGTCATACACAAAGCTATTATTAAACTTTTTCTGGGCTATTTTCCAATGTTTATCTGCATCTACATTGATAATGAAGGAGTTAAAGCCTGAAGCCCCTAATTCTACAACGCCTTTCAGCTTGCCATTTACAGGTTCTGCTGGCGAATAGGTAAACGAACCATGTGCAGAAGAGGTAGGCTCATCTGCCTTTTTAGCATCCTGCTTTGGCAGATTATCCTCTGTTTTGGCATCTTCTGTTTTGTTATTCTCATCATTTGTAGCAACTTCTGGGCTGTTTTTCTCGCCCGGTTTTCCGCACATTTTGTAGCAACTGCTGATACTTAGCAGCATAAAAATCATTAAAAATGTGGAAATTGGTGTGTTACGTAGTTGTTTCATATATATAGTTGAAAGTTATAAGTTGAAAGTTGAGAGTTGAAAGTTAATGTAAATTTATCATAATCAAACAAAATATATCCAAAATGTATGTTTAGATTATTTCTCACTCCTATTTATCTGCGCAATCTGCTTTCATCTGCGAAAATCCGCGTGCCAAAGGTAACACAAAAAATACTTCCACACAAAAATATCCTTCCCATATCGCAAAAAAACCGTATCTTTGTCTTTAATTTAATGCCAAAAAAATGATACGAGTACCATATGGCTTGTCCAACTTCGAAATGATAGCCACCCAAGATTATTATTTTGTGGACAAAACACCCTTTATTGAAGTGTTAGAAAACGAAGTAACCAAATATCACTTCTTTTTGCGCCCCCGCAAATTCGGAAAATCGCTGTGGATTTCCATTTTGACCTACTATTATGGCATTCAATACAAGGCAAAATTTGATACGCTTTTTGGAAAATATAAAATTGGCAAAAATCCCACAAAAGACGCAAACAAATATTTGATACTCACTTTTGATTGTAGTGGCATAAACACAGAAACGCTCAAAAGCACGTATAATGGCTTTTTTGCGAAGATAAGAACAGGGATACATGTATTTTTAAGAGAATATGCCGTTTATTTTTCTAAAGAAGAAATCAAGAAAATAGAAGCTGCGGACTCTCCAGAGGACATGATGAGTGAGTTGCTAAGTGTTTTTATTCCAAAAGAAGAAAGCCTGTACATCTTGATAGATGAATACGACCATTTCGCCAATGAATTGTTAGCATTTGATTTTCAAGGCTTTAAGAATAGTGTAAGCAAAAATGGCTTTGTAAGGAAATTTTATGAAGTCATCAAAACAGGCACAAGAGACGGCTCTGTAGGCTACTTTTTTGCCACAGGGGTGTCGCCTATCACCTTAGATTCTATGACAAGCGGCTTCAATATCGCTCGAAATACGACCTTAGAAGTCCGTTTTCATGATATGTTAGGCTTTACAGAAAATGATGTCCTATCGATTTTGAGGGGAATCGAAGTGCCTGAAAAAGACATTCCTGCTTTGTTAGAAGACGTAAGAAGGTGGTATGATGGCTATATTTTTAACAAAAAAGCTGAAAATCATCTGTACAACCCGAATATGACCCTGTATTTTGCCTTCAAATATGCGATAGCGCACGAGTATCCCGAAGATTGGATAGATATAAATATTGCAAGCGACTATAACAAAATCCGTAAGCAGTTTGAATTGGAAAGTGCTAACACCAAAAATTGGGATATGCTGCGCGAATTGTTAAAGAAAGGCTATGTTACTGCGAATATAACAAAGCAATT
This sequence comes from Bacteroidota bacterium, assembly GCA_043751755.1. Lineage (GTDB taxonomy): Bacteria > Bacteroidota > Bacteroidia > J057 > J057 > JAAFHL01. The sequence goes on from JAYUZN010000222.1 coordinate 6,312, forward strand.
TAGCTTTGATAAAACTTTTGGGCAAGAGGATTTGATTAGTATGCTGTTTTATTTGGGAATGCTCACGTTGGCAAAAGGCGGCTTAGAAAGAGATGTTTTTAAAATCCCAAATTTGGTTATCAAAGGCTTGTATTTCAACTACTTCGCAGATATTTTGATGCGCCAAGCAGATATTCATGTGGACATTGCAGACATCAAAACGGATTATGAAAACATGATTTTTGAAGACAATCCCCGTTATTTGCTCAAGTGGGTAGAACTTACTTTGACGGGTTTGTCGAACAGAGACAACGTAGGTTTTGACGAAAAATATGTGAAATCCATTTTTTGCGCCTTTTTGTCCTTGGGGCGTTCCTATTATTTGAACAGTGAAAGGGAGGTTTCCCGCAAATATACGGACATTTTGCTCTTAGAACGTCCGCCGTATGAAGTGCCGCAAAATTACTTGTTTGAACTGAAATACCTGCCAAAATCGCAAGCCGCACAACTTGCTACTTTGGTAGAAAATACCAAAACACAAACAAAAAACTATCTTCAAACACCTGAAATTCAGGCAATTCCAAAACTAAGCCCTTGGATAATTGTGATTGTGGGAACAGAATTGAAGGTTTTGGAGAAATTGTGAGGAAGTTGAGAAATGAGAAATGATAATTGAAAAATGAGAAATGAAAATTGAAAGCTACCTTTCTTCTATCTTGTTTATCTTGTAAATCTTGTCAAAAATACTTGTCAAAAATACGGCATGTTTCACGAGTACGTTACACTTCTCTATATTTTGAAAAGAAAACCTTATTGCAATAACTTGATAATCAATTTTTTAAATCATTGATATTAATA
>JAYUZN010000223.1:0-5144 GCA_043751755.1 Bacteroidota bacterium
ACCACTAAGGCACTAAGAACCACGAAGATATCAAGTAAAAGAAGATATCTAAGCTATATTTGCCTTTCTTAGTTTCCTTCGTGCCTTAGTGGTAAATTAGGATTTTATTCTTTTCGTGTTCCTAAGGTGTTTTTGTTAGTTTTATTTTTGCTTGATAAGCAGTGAATACTGTGCTATCTGCGGCACTAAAGCCTTCGGGCGGAATCGCATATTTTTTTGCTCCTGTTATCGCAAACTCATCTAAAATATCTACCATGTTGGCATAACGCGAGTTATAACGTGGTTTTACGACAAAGATAGGGTCCCAACAATCTGGAGCAGCTGGTGCGCCCGGTGTGCCGCAAATATTGCCAAAACTTTTGAGATGCTGCTCTATCGCGCCTCTCATTTCGCTTGCCTTACCTATCTTGATTTCTGTGGCTTGACAACTTGGCTCAAGACATCCTATATAGTATCTTACGGTGTCTTTTTCGCACAATATCATGGTCATTACCTTTTTTTCATTTACATTCAAATCCGTCTGGTCTATCGGATCGTCTGGTTTCGGCTTAGGCGGCTGTGTCAATTTTATCATCACAGAATTGGACATCGTTGCCGTAAGTACGAAAAATGTAAGTAATAGAAAAGCTACATCAACCATCGCCGTCATGTCTATTTTGGTGGATTTTTTCTTGGTTTTGGGACCTTTGCCTTTCTTGGCTCCGCTACCCCCACCGACCATTTCTGCCATAGTTCAGTTGTTAAATTGAAAATTAAGAAATAAAAGTTGAAAGTTGAAAGTTGAAAGTTGAAAGTTGAAAGTTGAAAAATATTACATCTTCGTTATTCCTTCCTTCATTATTCCTTTCTATTCTTTCTTCGCGCTGCCTCCTTCGAGGTTGGTTATCAAGCCAAAACGGTTGATGTCCACTTCTCTTAAAGTAGCCATTACCCCTCTGATAGCCGCATAATTGGAGTTTTTGTCTCCTTTTACGGTGTATTTCATGTTAGGGTCTGCATATTTAGCATAATACAACCACTCTTTGAGTTCGTTGCCTGTATGTGCTACACTGTCGGTTTCGTAGGCAGAAATGCCGGGCTGTTTCGCTTTTTTGCGTTCTTCGGGGGTCATTTTATCCAAATACGTAGGAAACGCATTGAATGGTAGCCCGAAATTTTCCATTACGCTAAATAAATGCGCACCTTCGGCAGATAAACCTACGATTTTCTTATTTTGAATGGCATTTGCCAGCACTTTTTCACGCGTGCCAATGTCAGAGAAGCCGAGAAATACGCCTCCACTGTCTGAGACAAGAATGGTTACGAGTCCTCTTTCATCTACGGGTATGGTAGAAATAGAAGTCGGTGCATCTACGGTTACGGACGAATCTTCTCTGAAACTGGTCGTTGTCAAGATGAAGAAGGTCAATAGCAAAAATGCCACATCTACCATTGCCGTCATGTCAATCGCTGGCGAGCCTCTTTTTGGTTTTTTGGACATAGTTTCTTTAAGTTGAAAGTTGAAAATGGAAAGTTGAAAAGTATGAGAAATGTCAAAACTATCAACTTTAAACTATCCACTTGGAACTCAATTAATGTTTTTGGTCAAAAGTTTGAACAATGCTATATCCTACTTCTTCCATGCGATAGGTCATGGCATCAATACGAGTAGTAAAGAAGTTGTAGCACAAAATAGCCAAAGCAGAGGTTGTGATACCAATAGCAGTATTGACAAGTGCCTCAGAGATACCCACAGAAAGTTCGGCTGCATTGGGCGCGCCGCCTGCTCCAAGTGCTTGAAACGAACGAATCATCCCCATAACCGTTCCGATAAGCCCTACCAAAGTACCCAAAGAGGCGATAGTAGCTAATACAGACAAGTTTCTTTCCAAAGAAGGCAGTTCTAACATGGTAGCTTCTTCCAATTCTGCTTGAATAGCTTCTTTTTTGCCTTCTTTGTCGAGGTGCGAATTGCCTTCCATTTCTCTGTACTTACGAAGTCCTGCTTTTACGACATTGCCCACAGAGCCACTTTGTGTGTCGCACATTTTCACTGCTCCATCGATGTCTGCTTTCATCAAAGACATACGTACTTTTTGTACAAATACATCTAAATTGCCGCTTCCTGCTGCTTTCAAAATGGTGAACATACGCTCAACCGTAAAGGTGAACATGGTGAATAACAAGGTAAGTCCAATCGGAATGATGAACCCCCCTTTGAAGATAGTGCCTAAAATCCCATGCGGATGCCCTTTGATAGGGTCATTGTCTGCGAAGTTTGCGGGATTTCCACACACCATATAGAAGAATATGTAAGCTACAACCGCACATGCTGCAATAGCAAGGTAGGGAAATAGCGCACGCATCGGACCTGCGGACTGTACGTCTGCCCCAGAAGATGTGTTTGTTGCTTTAGCGTCTGCCATAATTGTTGTTTAATTGAGAATTTAAAATGGAAAATTTAAGAAGTTAAAATTAAGAATGGAAAATGGAGAATATTTAGAATGGAAAATGGGAGAAGTTGAAAATGCGGAAGTTAAAAATGAAGGTTCTTCAAAAGTTATTACGGGTTGTTGGAAACAGCCGCCGTTTGTGTCCTCACAAACGGCTCAAGACCTTGCTTGTGAGGACACAAAAGAGGGCGTTCCGTAATATTTTTTTATGAACCAAAATAAATAAATGCCTTTTCATTTTTCATTTTCTGTCAAAAACGCCCTAAAAGTAGAGAGAAGATTTAGAACTGCAAAACGAAAATGCGTAATTTTTGTTTTTTTAACGATTTCGTTACAAAAGTAGCATTTCTATTCCCTTTTTAGCGCAATCTTTTCGTTTTTTTTTCCACTTTGTTTATTTCCACATAGGTAGGTAGCCAAATCCTTCGTTTTTGGCAGCTATGCTACGTCTGTTTTGATTATGAGCGCAAATAACAACTTTTTTCATAAATATTTGCAAATAAAAATTGGGATTTTGTTACACAGTTTTCAGAGCATCATTTTCGCAAAATGAGCTGCTATGCCGTTAAGAGGGGACGCGCCCTTAAAAGGTGCGTCCCCCTACAAACCTACTAATCCTTATTGCCGCCTTTTTTTTACGACCCTATTTTTTTTATGAAAAACAACTTTTTTATCCCTATCTTTGTCAGATGTTTGCGCAACGTTTTAGCCGCAAAATTCGTCATACTAAAATAAACCATCTCTGCGAAAATCTGGCATCTATAAATAACTTTTTTATGAAAAAACTCCACGTCCTTTCCTTGTTTGGGGCATTGTTATTAACATCTACTATGTTGATGACAAGCTGCGTGAACGACAAATGTAAGATGACTTTTTCTTACATGCGTTATTCGCCTGTATATATGTCGCCCGAAGAGTTCCGAAACGCTGTGCAGCTCACAGGCGCGAAAGACCTCAAACATCCTGGCAAAATATTTGCCATCGGCAATTACCTGTATGTAAACGAAATGGCAAAAGGGATTCACATTATTGACAATAAAGACCCGCACAATCCGATAAAAGTGGGTTTTGTCAATATCCCTGGCAACTACGATTTAGCCATTCAAGACAATTTGCTGTATGCAGATGCAAGCGTTGATTTGTTGGTGTTTGACATTAGCAGCCCTACGCAGCCTATTTTGGCAAATCGTGTTATCAATGCTTTTCCGCAGATGCTCACCTACAATGGCTATGTGGCAGATGAAAGCAAAGGCATCGTAGTAGAGTGGGCAGAAGAAAAAGTGGTGGAACAGCTGCCGAATTGTGAGGGAAATATTCCTGATTTGTGGCAACGCAACCAAGTAACCCCTCAAATGGAAACAGCGACCACGAGCAATGGACATCGTAATCAAGTTGCTGCGCCTTCGGGCAGTGGAAAAGCGGGTTCTATGGCACGTTTTGCGGTAAAAGACAAACATTTTTATGTGGTTTTGCCTACAACCTTGGAAGTTTATCAAATCAGCGGCACGAGTGTTGCAAAGGCAAATAGCATATCCATTACAGACGGATTTTCGCGCGAGGCACAAACTATTTTCCCGTATGAAGACATGCTTTTCATCGGAGCAAACAATGGCATGATGATTTATAATGCCAAAAGCCCTGAAAATCCTACGCCTATTTCCGAAATTTCGCATACCTCAAGCTGCGACCCTGTGGTAGTGAAAGGCAAATATGCGTATGTAACCTTGAACAATGCGGTAGAAAATCCTTGTCAAGGCTATGCCAATCAATTAGAAGTGATTAATATTGAGAATCCTGCAAGTCCATTTACTGCGAAAGTATATCAAATGGCTGAACCTAAAGGCTTAGGCATAGATAACGGCACTTTGTTTGTTACAGATGGAAAAGATGGTTTGCATATATTTGATGCCAATTTCCCCGAAAACCTCACAGACCACGAAATCGCTAAATTTGGCGACATGAGAGGCTATGATGTCATTCCATTCAACAATTTATTGTTTTTTGTAGGACAAGATGGCATTGCAGAATATGATTATTCTAATCCACAAAATATACAGTTGTTGAGCAAAATTCCTGCGGTAAAGTAGGACGGTTTTCCAAAGCACCTAATGCTATAGAGTGGCTCACTTTTGAAAAGTGAGCCACTCTACAATCCTATTTTATCTGCGAAATCCGCTCTCATCTGCGAAAATCTGCGCGAAACCCCTACTTCATTTTCCGAGAGCTATAATTACTCATTTTTGACATTTTTTGTGCCATCAGCAAATCGTTGTTGCTCATACTTTCCATATCTCCCAAACGCGCCTCATACTCTTCCATCAATTTTTCTTGTGCCAACAGCCTTTCTGATTCATTTCCGCCGAGCATCTCTTTGAGGATTTTGAGTTGTGCCAAAGAATCTTTCACTTTGCTACGGGCTTGCACAAAATCCCTGCTGTCAGAGGCTTCCAACGCATGTTCAAACAAGTCATTTGACACAAACAAAGCCATTTGCTCCAAAACTTTTGCATTTACCCCTGAATTATATAGCTCCTTGTCGCTTGTTGTGCGCAAAAACAGCTGCGCTTCCTCACTCACCTTACCCATACTAATATGTACATCATCATATTCAAAAGACAGGTCAAACTGCATATCCGTTTGAAGGCTTTGAATCACATCAAGGCGAATCAAAACCGCTTTTTCTTCTTGAGAAAAAACATCATTAAAATTGAC